>NZ_JBKYMO010000479.1:0-4177 GCF_047302915.1 Massilia sp. CT11-108
TCTCGTCGCCGCAGCCGAAGCTGGACGACATCGCCGCCGCGCTGCAGGCCGACCCGTCGATCACCGACGTGGACATCACCGGCTATACCGACCGCCTGGGCTCGACCAAGTACAACCAGAAGCTGTCGGAGCGCCGCGCCAACGCCGTGCGCGAGTACCTGATCGCCAAAGGCGTCGATTCCAACCGTCTGAAGGCCTACGGCAAGGGCGAGCAGAATCCGGTCGTGACCGACTGCCACCAGAAGAAACGTTCGGAGCTGATCGCCTGCCTGGCACCGAACCGCCGCGTGGAAGTGGAGCCGATCACCATCGAGCGCCGCGTACAGTAACGCCTCAACGCGGGGCTTCGTCCCCGCCTACCGCTGGGCGTAGGCCCCGGAACGCGCCTTCGGGCGCGTTCGTCTTTTTGGAGGTTACCTGATGGCAGTACAAAACTGGATCCCCTTCTCGCGCCAGGTCGTCCATGTGATGCGCTGCGCCGTGACCGAATGGCTGGACCACCGCGCATCGAGCAAAGGCGCCGCCCTCGCGTTCTACACGCTGTTCTCGCTGGCTCCCATTCTCGTGCTCGTTATCGCGATAGCCGGCTTTTTCTACGGCACCGACGCCGCGCAAGGCCAGCTGCTGGACGAGCTGCGCGGCCTCGTCGGCACCCAGGGCGCGGAAACCATCCAGGCGATCCTGGCCGGTGCCCGCAACAAGGAAAGCGGCAAGCTGGCGACGATCATCGCGACGGTCCTGCTGCTGGTCGGTGCGACGAGTGCGTTCGCGGAACTCAAGGACAGCCTGGACGAAATTTGGGACGTCCCGCCGCCGAAGGACGCCACCTGGTGGGACACCGTCCGCACCCGCCTGCTGTCATTCGGCCTGATCCTGACCCTGGGCCTGCTGCTGATGTTCACGCTGGTCGTGTCCGCCGCATTGTCCGTATTGGAAAAATACCTGGGCGGCATGTGGCACTCCGCGACGATCATCCTGGGCTGGGTGGCCTGGGCCGTCAGCTTCCTCGTCATCGCCGTGATGTTCGGCGCGATCTACAAGCTGCTGCCGCGCGTAAAACTGTCGTGGCACGACGTGACCATCGGCGCCCTCGGCACCGCGATCATGTTCACCGTGGGGAAGTTCGCGATCGGCCTGTACATCGGCAACAGCGGCACGACGAACAGCTTCGGCGCCGCCGGTTCGCTGATCGCGCTGCTGCTATGGGTGTATTACTCGGCGCAGATTTTTTTCCTGGGCGCGGAATTCGCCCGCCAGTACGCGCTGCAGATGGGCAGCCTGAAGGACAAGCACGTCCCAGGTGCGCCGCCGCCGGAAGCGCGCCCGTCGCCCGTGCACTGAACCACGGCGGCGCCGTTGCCCCGGCGGGACGGCGCCGTCATTCGCCAAGCAGTTCGGCGATGACTTCCATCCCTTCCACGCGTTCCGCCACGACCTTGATCACGACGACGACGGGCACGCCGAGCAGCAATCCCCACATGCCCCACAGCCAGCCCCAGAACAGCAGGCTGACGAACACGGCCGCCGGGTTCATCTTGGCGATCTTGCCCGTCATCCAGGTCGTGACCACCATGCCGACGAGCGTCGCGATCCCCAGCGACGCACCCGCCACGAGGATCACCATCTGCAGCGATTCGAACTGCAGGAAGGCGACGAGGCCCGTGGCCGACGTGATCAACAGCGGGCCGAAGTAAGGCATGATGTGGGCGACGCCGGCGAAGATCGCCCACGCGCCCGCATTTTCCAGGCCGATGAACCGCAGCGCCACCCACATCAGCAGCGCCAGCAGCACGTTCGTGACGAGCAGCATGAACATATAGTTCTGGATGGACGTGTTGATGTCCTCGAGGATGTGCACCGTCACTTTTTTCTGCGTCAGCGACGGCCCTGTCAGCTTGACGAGCTTGCGCTTGAACGTGTCCCCGGCCAGCAGCAGGAAGAACACGAGGAACACGACCATCGTGGCTTGCGAGATGAAACTGGCCAGGCCGACGGAACCGGCCAGCAACCAGTCCATGATGCGGAAATTGCTGCCGCCGGGCGTCTGGGCGACGGCCGGTGCCGCGGCACGCCGCGGCGGTGCCGTCCGCTTCGCACTGCCCGCGTTGGCGGCGGCCTGTTCGAGTTCGGCCGCGGCGGCCTGGACCTGCTGGATCGTCGACGGCCCGTCCGACCCATCCGTCAGGATGCGCGTGACCTTGTGCGTCAGGGTCGGGAGTTCGTCGACGATGTTGAGGAACTCGCCCTGCACCCGGTGCATGGTGAGCGCCATGCCGACGAGGATCAGGCCCGTGACGAGCGTCGCGCCGATGGCGCGCCGGATGTGCCAGCGCTCGAGCCAGCGCACGACGGGACTCAGCGTGTAGGCGATAAAAATGCCGAGCAAGAGCGGCACGAAGAAATTCTTGGCCCACTGCAGGCCGAAGACGAACGCGACGGTGGCGATCACGCCGAGCGTGAGACCGCGCGCGTTGACGTGGACGGGCAGGCGCAGGCTGCCGTGGGCAGCGCCGAGCTCTTCGCCCGTCGGTGCCCCATCGGTGTTGACGAGGCCGGCTTCACGTGCCACCTGTTCGACATCCGCGGGCGCCGCGGCAACCGGCGTGACTGGGTTGGATGCCTCGGATGTTGCGGAGCCGGATTGGGCGAGCTGCATGGTACCTGCCTGAAAAAAAACAGCCGGTCCCGGGCACCCGCCGGCAGTCTCCTGCCAGGGCGGATGCCGCGTGGCGCGGCAATCGACACGACTGTCGGGCCGGCCCGCGCACGAGCCGCCCGGTCAGCTTATTTTACGCGGATGTCGTTCTTGACCGACGACACACCTTTCACGCCACGTGCGACGTCGGCGGCCTTCTGCGCATCCTGCGGCTGGGCCACGAAGCCCGACAGCTGCACGTCGCCCTTGTAGGTCTCGACATTGATCTCGGTGGCCTTCAGGGTCGGCTCGTTGAAGATCGCAGCCTTCACTTTTGCGGTGATGGCGGCGTCGTCGATGTACTCGCCGGTGCTTTCCTTGGTCGGGCTCGACGAGCAGCCGACGACGGTGAAGGCGACAGCGGCGGTGAAGATGGCGGTGGCGATGCGTTTGGTTGCGTTCATGGTGAACTCCTTGTTAGTGGTGGTACTTGGTTGTGCTCTTCATGAGCGGGGTGCGGTTATGCGCTGGCTATTTTCCGAACTCGGCCTTCGCAGCCGAGACGCATTGATCCTTGGCGGCGCCGGCGAACGCGTCGCATTTCTCCATGGCGACACGGTACGCGGCGGACAGCTTGTCCTCGCGCGCTTCATTGCGCGCTTCGATCGTTTTCTGGTCGGCCTTCGCGTCGGCCTGCGCGGCGACGAGACGGGCCTTGGCCTGTTCCTGGCACACGTCCTTGTCGTTGCCCGTCAGGCCGGCGCAGCGTGCCTTGTCGAGGTCATAGTTGGCGGAGGCAATGCGCATCCGTGCCCGCGTATAGGCCTTCAGCGTGTCCTCATACTTGGCGCGCGCTTCTTCCTCCATGCGCACGCGCGCGGCCTTCGCTTCCAGCACGCAGACGTCCTTCGGATTGCCGGTGATGGCATCGCAGCGGGCGCGTGCGTTCTTGTACTCGGCCGCCGCCGTGTCGCGTGCCTGCTGGTAAGCCAGCTTCGCTTCCGGCGTCGCCGCGCGGACATGGCCTGCAGCCCACATCAGGGCAGCGGCCAATAACAGGATCATGTGTGGTGTGCGCATTCTTGTTCTCCTTTTGACACTCTTTTTTTCAATCGATGTTGACGTTTTACTCTGCCGTAAGGACGATTTCTGTTCGCTGCCGAACACACGAAAAAAGATGATGAAAAAGCATCGGATGAGCACCCGCAGGTGAGTGCGTCATCGCACAGACCCCATACACATGACTGCGTAATCTGGTCCTACATCTTTGCCAGGAGAACAAGTCATGAAAGCTACTCGTACCCTTGCCGCCCTCGTCGCGGCCAGTGCGCTCCTCGGTGGCTGCGCCAGCCAGTCGTCCCAGCCCAGCTACGCCAACAACGGCTACAACAATGGCTACACCAACGGCTACGACAACACGGCTTCGACGGGCTACGGCACGATCGAATCGATCCAGGTCACCAGCGGTGAAGGCCGCACGAGCGGTGCCGGTGCGATCGTCGGCGGCCTCGTCGGTGCGCTGGCCGGCAACCAGGTCGGCAG
>NZ_JBKYMO010000480.1:0-4177 GCF_047302915.1 Massilia sp. CT11-108
TTATACGACACCGGGGCGCGGGGGGGGGGGGGGCTGTGGGGCCCGCCGCGCCGGCCGCGAGGCGGAAGAAGCCCATCGTCTGCTGCAGCTGCTCGGCCTGGGAACTCATCTCCTCGGCCGTCGCCGCCAGTTCTTCGGAGCTGGACGCGTTCTGCTGCGTCGTCTGGGCAAGCTGGCCCACCGCCGCGTTGATCTGGCCGACGCCGGCCGACTGTTCTTCCGACGCGGCCGTGATTTCCTGCACGAGGTCCGACGTCTTGCGGATGTTCGGCACCATCTGGTCGAGCAGGGTGCCGGCGCGTTCCGCCAGCTCCACGCTGTTGGTCGCCACTTCGCCGATCTCCTGTGCCGCGACCTGGCTGCGTTCGGCCAGCTTGCGCACCTCGGCGGCGACGACGGCGAAGCCCTTGCCGTGTTCGCCGGCGCGGGCGGCCTCGATGGCGGCGTTCAGCGCCAGCAGGTTGGTCTGGTAGGCGATGTCGTCGATGATGCCGATCTTCTTGGCGATCTGGTTCATCGCGGCCACGGTTTCCTTCACGGCTGCGCCGCCTTCGGTCGCTTCCCTGGCAGCATTGGTCGCCATGCCGTCGGTGACTTTCGCGTTCTCGGTGTTCTGCGCGATCGATGCCGTCATCTGCTCGATCGACGCGCTCGTCTCCTCGACGCCCGCCGCCTGTTCGCCCGATGCCTGCGACAGCGACTGCGCCGTCGCGCTCACCTGCTCGGACGCGCTGGCGAGGGAATCGGCGGCCGCGTTGACCTCGGCCACCACCTGCGCCAGCTTGTCCACGGTGTTGTTCGCGTATTCCTTCAGCTTGGCGAACTCGCCCTCGTAGGACTTGTCGATGCGCTTGGTGAGATCGCCTTCCGACATCGCGCCCATCACGCGCACCACGTCCTCGACCGATGCACTCGTCGTCGCCACCAGCTGGTTCAGGCCTTCGCCCATCTCTTTCTGGAAGCCCTGCAGGCCCGCGAGTTCCACGCGCTCGTCGAAGTTGCCGCGATTGGCCGTCTGCACGACGCGGCGCTGGCCCTCGATCACCTGCGTCAGCTTGTGCACGGTGTTGTTCGTATATTCCTTCAGCTCGCCGAAGGCGCCCTGATACGGCTTGTCGATCTGGTTCGAGAGGTCGCCGCGCGACACCGCGCCCATCACGCGCACCACATCGGTGATGCTGGCGCCGGTCGTCGCCATCAGCTGGTTCAGGCCTTCACCCATCTCCTTCTGGAAGCCATGCAGGCCCGCCAGGTCGACGCGCGCATCGAAATTCCCGCGGTTCGCGGCTTCCACCGCGGCGCGCTGGCCGTCGATGACCTGAGTGAGCTTCGCGACCATGCCCTTGACGGCGGCCAGCATGCTGGCGTCGTCGCCCGGCTTCGTGTGAATGTCGGCGTCCAGGTCGCCGCCCGCGATGCGGGCCATGACGGCCCCCGCGTACGTCGGTTCGCCGCCCAGTTGGGCCAGCAGGCTGCGGGTGATGTAGAAGCCGAGCAGGCCGACGGCCGCCAGCGTGGCGACGGCAAAGGCGAGCGACATCGTCTCCGCCGAGTTCTGGATCGCGATGGCACGCGCGCCGCCGTTCTTCGCCAGTTCCTCGTTGTACTTGCGGTGGTTCGCGAACGCTTCCCAGTTCTTGTCCGCCAGGGCGACATTCGCCATCATCAGGTCGCGCGCTTCCGTGTTCTTGCCGCCGCGCGAGAGCTTCAGCACCTCGTCCACGATGCGGCCGTAGTCCGCGAGGCTGGCGCGGTCGGACGCGAGCAGCGCCTTGTCCTTGTCGTCCGAAACGAGCGACTCGTATTTCTTGAGCGCCTCGTCGATCTTGCGGCGGTTCTCGCCGATCTGCTGGTCGATCGCGGCCAGTTTGTCCGCGTCGGTCTGGGCGATATGCTGCCACGCGCGGGTCCGGTACACGGCCAGCTGTTCGAACGCTTCGTCGAGCGCGAGGAAGCTGGGAATCGAATTGACCGTGCCATAGCTGGCCGCATCGTAGACGCGGACGAGCTGGTAGCGCCCCATTGCCGCCAGGGCGACGATACCGATGAGCGCTGCCAGCACGAGCAGGATCATCTTCTTTACAACTGTCATGGTATTTCCTTGATTTTTAAAAGCGTGCGAAGTCGGCTTCGTCCGGTGCGCCGACCGGGGCGAGTGCCAGCGTCCCGATCGTCCTCGGGGCATGGCGCTTCGCCGTATTTGTCTTGAACGGCTTGCCGGCGGCCGCTTTGATGCTGTGTCCCGCGTCCAGCTTGAAGAACGCCATCGCCTGCTGCAGCTGCTCGGCCTGGGAACTCATTTCCTCGGCCGTCGCGGCCAGCTCTTCGGAACTGGATGCGTTCTGCTGCGTCGTCTGGCTCATCTGGCCGACCGCCGCGTTGATCTGGCCGACGCCGGCCGATTGCTCTTCCGACGCGGCCGTGATTTCCTGCACGAGGTCCGACGTCTTGCGGATGTTCGGCACCATCCGGTCGAGCAGGCCGCCGGCGCGCTCGGCCAGCTCCACGCTGCCCGTCGCCACTTCGCCGATTTCCTGCGCGGCGACCTGGCTGCGTTCGGCCAGCTTGCGCACCTCGGCGGCGACGACGGCGAAGCCCTTGCCGTGTTCCCCGGCGCGGGCCGCCTCGATGGCGGCGTTCAGCGCCAGCAGGTTGGTCTGGTAGGCGATGTCGTCGATGATCCCGATCTGCTTCGCGATCCGCTTCATGGCGGCGACGGTCGCCTTCACCGCTTCACCGCCTTCCGCCGCCTCGCGCGCGGCCTGCGTGGCCATGCCGTCGGTGACACGGGCATTCTCCGTGTTCTGCGAGATCGATGCCGTCATCTGTTCCAGCGAGGCGCTCGTCTCCTCGACGCCGGCCGCCTGTTCGGACGCCGACTGCGACAGCGCCTGCGCCGTCGCGCTGACTTCTTCCGACGCCGACGCCAGCGATTGGGCGCTGCCGTTGACGTCGCCGACGACCTGCGCCAACCGGTCCATGGTGCCGTTCGAGTCATCCTTCAGCTTCGCGAACGCGCCCTGGTAATCCTTGTCGATGCGCTTCGTCAGGTCGCCTTCGGCCAGCGCGGACATGACGCGCACGACGTCGTCGATGCTGGCGCCGATCGTCGTCACGAGCTGGTTCAGGCCATCGCCCATCTCCTTCTGGAACCCCTGCATCCCGGCCGTGTCGACGCGTACGCCGAACTCGCCCCGGTTGGCCGCTTCCACGACGGCGCGCTGGCCCGCGATCACCTGGCGCAGCTTCGCCACCATCTGGCCGACGGCGTGCAGCATGCTGTCGTTGTCGCCGCGGCGCAGCGTCACGTCGCCGGACAGGTCGCCGTTCGCGATGCGCTTGAGCAGGTCGGCCGCGTAGGCCGGCTCGCCGCCCAGCGTACGGGTGAGGCTCAGCGTGATCCAGAAAGCCATGCCGATGCCCATCAGGACCGCGGCGGCGCCCAGCAGCGTGAGGCGGTTGCGGGTCTCGACGTATTCGGCCGACGCGTCCGTGGCCGACTGCTCCATCGACGCATTCTGGTGATCGATCAGCTTTTCGATCGCCTTGATGTACGCGTCCTGCAGCGGCTGGATCTGCGTCGTCAGCAGTGTTCTGGCCTCGGCGCGCTTGCCTTCGTGGATGAGGCGCACGAACTGGTCCTGCACCACCAGGTTTTTCTGGCGCTGCTGGTTCATGCCCTCCATGATCTGGCGTCCGGAGGCCGACTTGACGAGGTTCTGCAGCTTCTCGATATCCGCGCGCTGGTCGTTGCGCGATTCGTCGAACTGCGCCAGCTCGCGCCGGGTCGCTTCCGGATCCTCCGTCAGCACGATGTTGCGCATCGCGGTGGCGATCTCGTGGATGTTGCCGATCGCGTCGTAGCTGAGCACGACCTTCGGATACTTGTCGTTGGCCATCTCGCCAACGTTGTCGCTGACGCTGGCGACGCTGTGGATGCCCATCGCGACGACGGCGGCCAGCAACACGCTGACGGTGCCGAAGCCAAGTGCCAGGCGGGCGCTGACTTTCAGGTTACGGAACATGGCAGGTCTCCTCGGGGCGGCTGCGCGGTATCAGAAACGGGTGAAACTGGTTTCGTCCAGGTCCGCCTCGGCGGCGTACGCGGGGTTGTGCATGGCGATGCCCTTGCGCTTCGGCGTCGCGGCCGGATGCGCGGGCGCGCGGCGTGCCGGGC
>NZ_JBKYMO010000481.1:0-4170 GCF_047302915.1 Massilia sp. CT11-108
AACTGTATTCGGTACTGCCTTGCTGCGCTTGCGAATCGTTTTGTTCGTCAGCAGCAGAGAAGTGAGATTATGCAGTGCTTCGCTTAACTCGTCAACCCCTCGTCTATTTCTGCAACACACTCGATGTAATCGATCTGACAAGTTTAACGTGTGATTCAGTTAAACTTTTTGTGCGCTGCAGAAGCAGGACGCGAACTATAGCAAACGCGCGGGCACCTGCGCAAGGCCTGTCTTGCAGTGCCTAAAAAGCTGGCATCCAGCTTGCTTACTGTGTGTTGCATAAAACAAAGCATCAATAAAACGGAGCATATTTACACGCCTGATTGTTCCGTTCCGGTACAGGTGCTACATTTATGAACAGTCGATTCCCAATATAGAGCCGCGGTCCAGGGCCAACCAGGAGACTTGGAATGACTTATCAACACGCAGGCTTGCTCGCCCCCGGCGACGACATGGCAACGATGATCGCGATCTCGCACCGACGCTCCGAACAATTCGGCCTGAGTCCCGATTCACGGCCCGATTTCACCCCCGTATCCGGCACCGACCTGTCCTATCTGGTCGAACAGAATCGCCTGCTGTACAGCCACGCGGTGCCCGCGATGGAAACGCTGTACCAGCAGATCGCCAACACCCACAACATGGTCCTGCTGACGGATGCGCAGGGCGTGATCGTGCATTCGCTGGGCGACGCCGACTTCCTCGAAAAGGCCAACCGCGTCGCGCTGACGGCGGGCGTCGCCTGGTCCGAGGAGAGCAAGGGCACGAACGCGATCGGCACCGCGATCGCGGAACGGGTGCCGACGACGATCCATGCGGACCAGCACTTCCTCTCCGCGAACCACTTCCTGACCTGCTCCGCGGCACCGATCACCGACCACCGCGGCAACGTGGTCGGCGTGCTGGACGTCAGCGGAGACCGGCGCAGCTTTCACAAGCACACGATGGCCCTCGTGCGCATGTCCGCGCTGATGATCGAGAACCAGCTGTTCGCGGCGACGTTCGAAAACGCGATCACCCTGCACTTCCACACGCGCCCCGAATTCATCGGCACGCTGATGGAAGGGATCGCGTCGTTCAGCCCGGGCGGCCGCTTCCTCGCCGCCAACCGCAACGGCCTGTTCCAGCTGGGCCTTTCGTATCCCGCACTGCAGGCCCATACGTTCAGCTCCCTGTTCGGCCTTCCCGTCTCCGCCCTGTACGATCACTACCGCACCGCGGCGCCCGGCCTGCTCGACCTGTGCATGCACAACGGCGTGCGCGTGCGCGGCCGGGCGGAACTGCGGCTGACGAACGGCGTGCACGTGCTCACCGGCGCGTTCGACGATGCGACGCAGATGGCGCCCATCGCACAGGTGCCCGCGAAGGCACCCACGCGGCGCCTGTCCGGCCTGCGCTACCTGAACACGGGCGACCCGCAGCTCGAACAGGTCATCGACAAGGTCAACCGCGTGCTCGGGCGCGACGTGCCGATCATGATCATGGGCGAGACGGGCACCGGCAAGGAATTGCTGGCCCAGGCCATCCACAACGATTCGCCGCGCGCGCAAGGGCCGTTCGTCGCCGTGAACTGCGCGTCGATTCCCGAGACGCTGATCGAATCGGAGCTGTTCGGCTACGAGGACGGCGCGTTCACCGGCGCGCGCAAGAAGGGGGCGGTCGGCAAGATCCTGCAGGCGAACGGCGGCACGCTGTTCCTCGATGAGATCGGCGACATGCCCTATCCGCTGCAGGCCCGCCTGCTGCGCGTGCTGCAGGAACGGATGGTCACGCCGCTCGGCAGCGGCAAGTCGATCCCGGTGAACGTGGAAGTGATCTGCGCGACGAACCACAACCTGCGCCGCCGCATCGCCGAGGGCCTGTTCCGCGAAGACCTGTATTACCGCCTGAACGGCCTCGTGGTGAAACTGCCGCCGCTGCGCGAGCGCACCGACCTCGAAACGGTGGTGCGAAAAATCCTCTCTGTGGAGAACGAAACGGGCGGCACGCACACGATCTCGGACGAGGTACTGCGGCTGTTCAAGCGCCACAAATGGCCGGGCAACTTCCGCCAGCTGACGAACCTCCTGCGCACCGCCGCGATCATGGCCGGCGACGAGGAAGAAATCGGCCTGCGCCACATGCCGGACGACTTCCTGGACGACATCGCGGAGCCGCCCGAAGCCGCACCCGCGAGCGCGCCCGCCGCCCAGCAGATGATCGCGTCCGGCGCCAATCTCGAAGAGATGGAACTGGCCGCGATCCTCAAGTCGCTCGAGGCGAACGGCGGCAACGTGTCGGCGACGGCGCGCGCGCTGGGCGTCTCGCGCAACACCATTTACCGCAAGCTGCCGCATCTGAAGACCTCCCCCTAGACAGCCGGGAAGCCGGACGACTTCCAGCGCGCGCCGTCCTTGCCGATCGTGAGCAGGTCCACGCCCGGCAGGTGCGCGGCCAGCGCATGCGCGCGGCGTGCGCCCATCACCATGAATGCGGTCGACAGGCCGTCGGCCTCCAGCCCGGTGGGCGCGAGCACCGTGACGCTGGCCAGCTCCGTCGGCGAATCGCCGCTGGCCGGATCGAAGATGTGGTGGTGGCGCAGGTCCGACGTGAACGCCGACGCGTAATCGCCCGACGTGGCGGCGCAGCGCCCGTCCAGCACGAGGCTCGCGGCCACCGCGTCCTCGTTGCGCGGATCGCGGATGCCCAGGTGCCATGGCCGCCCGCCGGTGCGGCCCAGCGCACCGTATTCGCCCGTGTCGACGAGCGCGTGGCGGATGCCGTGCCGGCGCAGCGCGGCCAGCGCGAGGTCCGTCGCATAGCCTTGCGCGAGGCCGTTCAGCGTGATCGCCATCCCCTTCCGTGCCAGCACGACGCGTTCCGGCCCCGCCTGCACCTGCGTCCAGCCGACGAGGCGTTGCGCGCGCATGCGCTCGGGCTCGGGCGGCACGCCGTGCGCCGAATCGAACGCGCGCCACAGCGGCTGCACCGTGATGTCGAACGCGCCCTGCGTCAGGCGCGACAAGGTGCGCGCATGCTCCAGCACCGTCAGGAGATGCGGATCGGGGCCGTGCAGCACCTTGTCGCGGTTCAGCCGGAACACCTGGCTGGGCGGCTGGTGGAGGCTCATCAGCGCATCCACGCGGCGCGCCTCGCCCAATGCGGCGGCGATGGCCTGCTGCGCGGCTTCCGGGTCCGCATGGCGCACGGCGACGCTGATCGTCGTCCCGAATGCCAGCGCGGCGCCGCTGTGCAGTGGCAGTTCGTCGGCTGCGGCCGCGTCGGCCACCGCGGCGCCGGCCATGCCGCCCAGGGTGGCGGCGATGAAGGTCCTTCTGTGCATCATGCTCTCCTGTCGATGACGTCCGGGGCCGGGACGATCGGAATCGTCCGGCTGCGCTTCCGCTCCAAGATCCGCGGCGCGCACTGTTCGTCGCTTGCGTGGATAACGACACATTCCATACATTGAAAACACTCCTCGTAGTCGACCTTCCCGCTCGGGGCGATCGCGTTGTAGCCGCAGCGGTGGCGGCACGTTTGACACGGCGTGCCGCATTCGGCGCGCCGCGGGATCCAGTCGAGCAGGCGCACGCGGCCCAGCAGCGCGAGCGCCGCGCCGAGCGGACAGAGATAACGGCAGAATGCCTTGTTGACGACCATGACGGCCAGCAGCAGGCCGGCGGCATACGCGACGAACGGCCAGGCGCGCACGAAATTCAGCGTGATCGCGGTCTTGAACGGTTCCAGTTCGACGAGCCGGTCTGCCTGCGCCGGCGCCCACACGGCCGCCAGCAGGATCGCCGCCAGCACGCCGTACTTCACGCGCTTCAGGCGCGCATCGAGCACGCGCCGCACGGCGACCTGCGGCAGCCGCAGCGCCTGTCCCGCGAGACCCGCGAATTCCTGCAACGCGCCGAAGGGACACAGCCAGCCGCAGAACGTGCCGCGCCCCCAGATGAACAGGGAGACGAGCACGAACGCCCACAGCGCCACGGTCAGCGGATCGAACAGCAGGTAATCCAGGCCCCGCCCCGCCCGGAGGGCCTGCACGATGCCGGTGAGATTGACGATGGACAGCTGCGCCTGCGCCGCATAGCCGATGAAGCCGATGGTGAACAGCAGCCACGCGCGGCGCAGCCAGGCGAAGCGGCGTGCGTGCGCCACCAGCCGGCGCTGCTGCCACAGCGCGGC
>NZ_JBKYMO010000482.1:0-4147 GCF_047302915.1 Massilia sp. CT11-108
CCCCCCCCACCCCCCCATTTAAAACTTAACCCCCCCCCCCCCCCCCCCCCGGCCGGGCGCCGCCCCGCGGGGGCTGTCCGCGACCGCGAGGCGGCGCGCCGCCGCGCGCACGCAGGACCTCGTGGCGCGCTACGGCGGCGAGGAATTCGCGATCCTGCTGCCGCAGCTGGACGGCCGTGGCGCCACCGGCGTGGCGCACCGCCTGATGACGGAGCTGGAGCAGATGGCGATCCCGCACGCCGCATCGCCCACGGCCTCCCGCCTGACCGCCAGCATGGGCATCGCCTGCATGGTGCCGGGCGAGCACAGTATCCCGGCCGACCTGATCCAGGTGGCCGACGCCCTGCTGTACCAGGCCAAGGCCGAGGGCCGTAACCGCTACCGGCTGGGCGGCGCCGACTGCGTCGCCTAGTTTTTCACGCGTAGCGCCGCACGAGGAATTCGGCCACGCACACGGGCTTCGTGCCGCCCTCGCGTTCGACCGTGACGTCGAGCGTCAGCTGGCTCGATCCATGTTCATCGTCCAATGCCGCCAGCACGATCGCCGCGCGCACGCGGCTGCCGGCCGGCACCGGCGCGGGAAACCGCACCTTGTTCAAGCCGTAGTTCACGACCAGCTTCGCGTCGGCCATGACGAGCACGTCGGACAGCATCGACGGCAGCAGCGACAGGGTGAGAAAGCCGTGCGCCACGGTCCCGCCGAACGGCGATTCGCGTGCCGCGCGTGCGGGATCGATGTGGATCCACTGGTGGTCGTCGGTGGCGTCGGCGAACGTGGCGATGCGGTCCTGGCCGATCTCGAACCAGCGCGACCGGCCCAGCTCCGTGCCGACGAGGCCGCGCAGCGCGTCCAGCCCCGTCACTTCGTGCAGGGCGCTAGCCATGGCGAGCCTCCGCGCCGGGCCGGCGCCCGAACATGCCCATGCCTTCGACCGTGCACACGGTCTCGCCATGCTGGTTGATCGCGACCCACGTGGACCAGACGACGCCGCGGTCGGGCTTCGACGCGGACGCCTTCACCCGCGTGGTCCGGTAATGCACGTTCAGCGTGTCCCCCGCGCGCACCGGCGCGAGCCAGCGCACGCCGTCCAGGCCGGGCGAGCCCATGCTGGCCGAGCGGTTCAGCAGCCCGTCGACGACCATGCGCATCATCATGCCGCACGTGTGCCAGCCGCTGGCGATCACGCCGCCGAAGATCGACTCCGCCGCCGCGCCGCGATCGAGGTGGAACGGCTGCGGATCGAACTCCCGCGCGAACGCGACGATCTCGTCTTCCGTGACGGTGCGCGTGCCCAGGTCGATGTCCTGGCCGGGTTCGAAATCCTCGAAGTACCAGTACGCCTTCATGCCGCCTCCTCGTCATCGTAAAAGCCCGGCTGCGCGATGAAGCGGGCCAGGTGATGGTCGCAATCGCCCAGCGTCAGCTCGATCGTCGACAGGCGCTTGAAATAATGCGACGCCGGCAACTCGTCCGTCACGCCCATCCCGCCGTGCAGCTGGATCGCCTGCTGGCCCACGAAGCGGGCGGCCTGGCCCACGCGGTACTTGGCGGCCGCGACCGCGCGGCGGCGTTCGGCGGCATTGCCCGTGCGCGCATCATCGGCAAGGCGCACGGCGGCCAGCAGCGCCATCGAACGGGCCTGCTCCAGATGCACGTACATGTCGGCCATGCGGTGCTGCAAGGCCTGGAACTTACCGATCGGCACGCCGAACTGCTGGCGCGTCTTGAGGTAGTCGAGCGTCGCGCCGAACAGCGCATCCATCGCACCCAACGCTTCCGCGCACAGCAGGCCGGCGCCATGGTCGGCCGCCGCTTCCAGGATGGTCCAGCCTGCGCCCACGGTGCCGATCACGGCATCCGCGCCGACCGTCACGTCGCTCAGCAGCACGTCGGCCGCACGCTGGCCGTCCAGCATGCGCACGTCGCGCATGACCACGCCCGCCGCGTCCGCCGGTACCGCGAACAGCGTGATGCCGTCCTCGTCGCGCTGCGCGCCGGCCGTCCTGGCCGACACGATCAGCACGCCCGCCTGCGCGCCGTGCAGCACGACCTTCTTTTCGCCGTTCAGGCGCCAGCCGGCGCCATCCGGGGCGGCACGCGTTGCGATATCGCGCAGGTCGTGGCGCGACTGGCGCTCGCCCAGCGCACAAGCCAGCTTCAGGTCGCCCGCGGCCACGCGTTCGAGCAGCGCTTCATGCGCACGCCCGCGACGCAGGAACTCGGCGCCAAACATCGTCGCGAAATACGGTTCGACCACGAGGCCGCGGCCGAGTTCCTGCATCACGACGAACATGTCGACGGCATCGCCATCGAAGCCGCCCTGCGCTTCCGGCAGCGGCAGTGCCGTGAGGCCGAGCTCGGCGAGCGTGGCCCAGGCGGCATCCGATACGCCGGCCGGCGACCCGACGATGGCGCGGCGCGCCTCGAACGTGTAGTCGCGCGCGATCCAGCGCTTGAGCGCATCCGCCAGTTGCAGCTGCTCTTCCTTGAAGTTGAAGTCCATGTCTTTCCTCACAGGCCCAGGATCATCTGGGAGATGATGTTGCGTTGGATCTCGTTCGAGCCGCCGTAGATCGACGTCTTGCGGAAATTGAAGTAATGCGGCAGCAGCGGCGCGGCGAAGTCGTCGTCGATGGCGCTGTGCGCCTGCTCGCCTTCCAGGTAGGCCGGGTCGAACGGCAGCGCCAGCGGGCCGGCCGCCTCGACCATCAGTTCCGACAGCCGCTGCTGGATCTCGGTGCCGCGCACCTTCAGCACGGACGCTTCCGGCCCCGGCGCCCTGTCGGCTTGCGCCAGCACGCGCAACACCGTCATCTCGAGGGCCATCAGCTCGATCTCGAGGTCCGCCACTTTCGCCGCGAACAGCGGATCGCGCAGCAGCGGCGCGCCGTCCTTCCGCTCGCGCCGGGCGAGCGCCTTGAGCCGGGCCAGCTCGCGCTTGGACCGGCCCACGGCCGCGATCCCCGTGCGCTCGTGGCCCAGCAGATATTTCGCATACGTCCAGCCGCGGTTTTCCTGGCCGACGAGGTTCGCCACGGGCACGCGCACGTTGTCGAAGAAGACCTCGTTCACCTCGTGGTCCTCGTCGAGCATGACGATGGGGCGCACGGTGACGCCGGGCGCATGCATGTCGACCAGCAGGAACGAGATGCCCTCCTGCTTGCGCACGGCCGGGTCGGTACGCACGAGGCAGAAGATCATGTCGGCGTGCTGGGCCAGCGTCGTCCACGTCTTCTGGCCGTTGACGATGTAGTGATCCCCGTCGCGCACCGCCGTCGTCTTCAGCGACGCGAGGTCGGACCCGGCGCCCGGCTCGGAATAGCCCTGGCACCACCAGTCCTCGCACGCCAGGATGCGCGGCAGGTAATACGCTTTCTGTTCCTCGCTGCCGAACGCCATGATGACGGGCGCGACCATGTTCACCCCGAACGGCAGCACGGGCGGCGTACCGGCGCGGGCGCATTCCTCCTCGAAGATGTGGCGCTGCACGGGCGTCCATCCCGGGCCGCCGTACTCGCGCGGCCAGCCGGGCGCGGCCCAGCCCCGGCGCGCGAGGATGCGGTGCCAGCGCACGTAGTCGTCCTTGTGCAGGCGCAGGTGGTTGGCCACCTTGTGGCGCAGGTCGGCCGGCAGTTCGGCCTCGAGGAAGGCACGCACCTGGTCGCGGAAGGCCAGGTCGTCGCCGGTATAGGTCAGGTCCATGTTGTCTCCTTTGTTATGCCGGCCAAAAAAGCACGACCGTTCAAAAGATTGTACCCGAAATCATCCGGCAAGAAGCGCGCGGCCCAAATGCAAACGCCCCCGCGCGGGCGGGGGCGTTCGTGCTGCCGCGTAGCCTGGCGATCAGCGCTTGCGGCGACGGACGATGCCCATCGCGCCCAGCATGCCCGCCATCATCAGGGCGATCGACGACGGTTCCGGCACGGCGGTGGCCGGCGGTGGTTCCACCAAGGGCGGCGGCTCGACGAATGCGGGCAACGGCGTCGACGGCGCCCCGTCCGGCAATTACAACAATGGGAACGGCGCGACGGTGATCACGCCGGCGGCCGGCGGCCAGGAGGGCGGCGCCATCGTCCAGCTGCCGATCCCGGCGCAGAACAGCCATGCCGGCGGCAGCGCCGGCAACGGCGGCGGCATCGGCGGCAT
>NZ_JBKYMO010000483.1:0-4136 GCF_047302915.1 Massilia sp. CT11-108
CGGCCGCGGTGCAGGTCGACAGCGGCATGTCGCGCATGGGCCTCGCGCCCGCCGATCTCGCCGCGCTGGGCGAACCGCGCGACTGGCTCGCCGCGTTCGACCCGGTCCTGCTGATGAGCCACCTGGCCTGCGCGGACGTGCCGGACCACCCGATGAACGAGTACCAGCGCCTGCGCTTCGACGCCATCCGCGCGCAGTTTCCCGCCATGCCCGCGAGCCTCGCGAATTCGTCGGCCGTCTTCCTCGGGCCCGATTTCCATTACGGCCTCGCGCGCCCCGGCGCCGCGCTGTACGGCATCAATCCCCAGCCGGGCGGTGTGAACCCGCTGCGCCAGGCCGTATCGCTGGACGCACGCATCGTGCAGGTACGGACGATCGAAGCCGGCGCCGCCGTCGGCTATGGCGCGCGCTATGTGGCAGAGGGTACGCGCCGCATCGCCACCATCGCCATCGGCTATGCGGACGGCTGGCTGCGCGCCCTGTCCGGCCGCGGCAGCGCGTATATCGACGGCGTGCGCGTGCCGGTCGCGGGCACCGTGTCGATGGACAGCATCACGCTGGACGTCACCGGCATTCCGGACGCGCGCCTGCAGCCGGGCATGACCGTCGAACTGCTCGGGCCGCACCAGCATGTCGACGTCGTCGCGGCGGAGGCCGGGACGATCGGCTACGAAGTGCTGACGCGGATGGGTGCGCGGTTCGAGCGGCGTTACTTGGGCGGGTAGTCGAAGCCCTACCGGCGGCAGAGCGCGCTCACCGGATTGTCGCCTTTCGCGGTGATGACACCAAGGCGATACGGCAGCTTGATGTAATCGTCCACGCGCACTTTCGGGTCATTGCCCTGGAAAAGATATTCGAGAGGTCGGCAAGGATCGATCGTCATCGTCTGATCGGCATTCGTCCGGATCATTTCACCGTGCGAGATGCCTTCGGACCACAGCGGTTCGACGTTATCGCTACCGGCGAATGTATTCATCGGCGCGGACGAAAACGGTTCCCATTTTCCGTCCAGGCGATCGCTCTTCCAGATGCGGAAGTAGCGCCCTTTCGGCGAGATTGCCTCCACCAGCGTGATGTACGTATTCGAATTCGCGATCCGGTATGTATTGCTGGCCTCGAATACATCCTCGGTTTTTTCGCTGATCACCGCGACGGTATTGCGGAAGCCGTTCGGGAACTCGCTCAACCCCGTTTCCGAGCGCAGCAAGCGCCCATGGTCATCGGTATTGAACAGATAGCATTTCTTGTCGTCGCAGATCACCCAGAAGTCCAGCCAGCCCTGCCCTTGCGGTGGCTTGATGATGTCCGGAACAACGGAAAAGAACGGTTTCGGGGCGCTCCACGACATCGGATCGCCGATATCGTCCGACGTCGAATACAGCGGGTCGCCGCCCTGGTAGACGAGATACCATTTCTTCTGCGGCGCGAAATAGAATACTTGCGGCGCGGCGCGGTAACCCGGGCCCATCGGGGATTTGTCGAGCGGGACGATCTTTGCCGACGCCGCTTCCGTCCATTTCCCGAAGCTCGTGTACGCGAGCCCCCAGCCTTTGGAGCCGGCGGTCGTCATGAACACGTGATATTTTCCGTTCACGTACACGATCGACGGGTCTTTTACACCGTAAATCGTCTGGCCTGCAGCCGGTTGAGGCGATATCAGCGGTGCGCTCGACGTCCAGTTGAACGTCGACTTTGCAGGCGCCTGTACGGGCTCGGCGGCACTGTTCGCCAGGACAGCGGCGAATGTCGCCCCGAGAATGCACTTCCCAAGTTTCATGGTGTTCCTATTGTTGGCACGTTGAATGATGCAAGCGGTCGCGGGAGATTGTATGCTATGGATCGAATGCCAAAAATCGCGGAAACGCATGTTTTCCGCCAATCGTGCCAATGAAATTGTCCGATCGGGGCGGCAGAGATGAAGCAGGACGACATCAATGAGATCGAATGGCGTAATCCGGCCAACTGGACCTGGCGCGGCCCGCTCGGCCTGTATTCCAGCAAGCGCGACACGCGCCTGCTGGTCCCCAAGGCCACGCCGATGATGGGTTGGACGCTCAACTTCGGGCACCCCGGCTGGGCCGGCGTCCTGGTTGCCCTCGCGGCCCTGGCGCTCGTCCTGGCGGTGGCGCAGCGCTTGTTCCCGTAGCGCGTCCTCGAGCCGGTCGTTCCCCCAGAACATCTCGTCGCCCGCGAAGAACGTGGGCGCGCCGAAGATGCCGCGGGCCTGGGCCGCCGCCGTGCGCGCATGGAGTGCGGACTTGCACGCGTCCGACCGCGCCGCCTCGATGACCGCACGGCTCTCCACGTCAAGCCCGGCAAGAATGGCGCCGATGACCGCCTCGTCGCCGATGTCCCGGTCATCCGCGAAATTGGCCAGCATGACCTGCTCGCAGAATGCGAATTCCCACGCCGTCCCCTCCCCCTGCAACGCGACCCGCGCCGCCAGCAGCCCGTTGCGCGGAAAGACGGACGGGCGCCGCCAGCGCAAGCCGTATTTTGCGCACTGCCGCTCCATGTCGCGCCACACATAGCGCCCCTTGGCCTCTTGCAGCACGAACGGCGACGTCTCCCACCCCTGCGCCTTGAAGATCGGCCCGAGCAGGAATGGCCTGGGCACCACCCGCACACCCGCAGCGGCCGCGAGACCACGAATCCGCATCATGCCCAGGTAGCTGTAATTGCTGCCGAAGTCGAACCAGAATTCGATCGTATGCATGTACGGCTCCTGTCAGTCGAAGATGAGAAGGCAGCGGATCTCGATGCTCTCGCGCGGCGGCGTGCCGGGCGGCGTGTCCGGATGGGCGAACGCGGCGTGCGGCGTAAAGCATGGCATGCCGTCCAGGGAATCGTACTGCTTGAACACCAGCACCTCGTCGAACCGCATCGCAGGAAAATACGTCCACGCGTGGGCCGGGTTGTGCAGCACTTCGAAGATCTCGCCGGTGCGGGTCGGGTAGACGATGTCCGCCGCCACCAGATCCGACCGTGCCACGGTGCGCGCATCGCAGACCGCCAGCGGCGCGTCCAGTACCGGCAGCCTTGTCGTGCGCCACAGATTGACGATCGCGTGGCGCGGGGCCGACCGGATGCCGTGCGCTTCCATCTCGAGCGCCAGCCTGCGCTGCGCCGACGCCGGCGTGAAGTCGCAATGGACGCGCGTGGCGCTGCTGGGACGCTGGCCGTCGCGCGCGCCGAACGGCGCCAGGATTCCGGGATCGCGCCGGCGTACGAGGTGATCGAACACGATGGCGCGGCTGGCCCCGGTGACGGCGCGCGCCAGTGCCTCCATCTCGCGGTAGTACACGCGCTCTATGGCGTCGCGCCCGGCGAACGACGGCATCGCGCTCGGAGCGCTGCACAGCTGGAAGCCTTCACGGTCGAGCGCGGGCGGATCGCCGGCGGCGCGGCCGTCGCGGATCGTCACGGGCATGGATGCGTAATCGCCGGTGTCCCATGCATGCCCGCCGGGCGGCGCGAGCATCCAGGTGACGGGTTTGCGGTCTGCGCTTTGCAGGTACTCGAGTGTCGCGTCGACGGTGGCCGGATGCATGCTGGGTCCTTGGATGAAGTGGCGAAGAATCTTCATTACAAGCTGTCGCGGCGTGCCCTTCAAACGTTTAAAATGACCGTATCGCATGCCGAATCGGCATGTCAGGAACCTGCCCATGCCGAACCGCCTGATCGACCTGCCGCCACTGGATCTGCTGCGCACCTTCGTCGCAGTGGGCCGCCGCATGAGCATCACGCTGGCCGCGCAGGACTTGTGCATCGTGCAGTCCGCCGTCAGCCGCCAGATCCAGGCACTGGAAGCGACCCTCGGCTGCCGCCTGTTCGTGCGCGGGTATCGCAGCATCGAGTTCACGCCCGAGGGCCGGCACCTGTTCCGGAATGCCGATCCGATGCTGGAACAGCTGGGGTCCGTGATCGGTACGCTGCGTCCTCCCGCCGAGCGGCCGTGCATCACGATCACGGCCACCATCGGCGTCACCGCGCTCTGGCTGCTGCCCCGGCTGGGCGCCTTCCAGCGCGGAGCGCCCGACATCGACGTGCGCGTCGCCGCCACCAATCGCGTGATGGACCTGGAGCGCGACGGCATGGACCTCGCCCTCCGCTATTGCCCCGACGCGGCGGCGCCG
>NZ_JBKYMO010000484.1:0-4133 GCF_047302915.1 Massilia sp. CT11-108
GAAGCACGTGGCCGGCCGCGCGCAGGCCGACGCGCTGTGGCAGGTCGGCGACCTCGCCATCGACGCACGCAGCATGAGCGCCACCTGCCGCGGCGCGCCCGTGAACCTGTCGCGGACGGAGTTCGCGCTGCTGCACGCGCTCGTGCGCAACCCGGACCGCATCGTCACGCGCGCGGAACTCGAACAGGGCGTGCTGCCCTACAGCGAGGGCCAGACGCTGGACGTGCATATCTCGAACCTGCGCAAGAAGATCGGCGACGGCTACATCCGCACCGTGCGCGGTGTCGGCTACATGGTGCGCCATGACGGCGACCGCTAGCATGTCGCCGCCGAAGTCGCTGCTGCGTCGCCTCCTGATCGGCTTCATGCTCGTCATGCTCGCCATCTGGCTGGCGGCGCTGGCCCATATCGTGAAGCAGGTGAAGGTCGACAAAGTGCGCCAGACGGCGGCCGTCAACCGGGCCTGGACGCGCCAAATCATGCTCAACATGCAGTCGCTGCCACCCGACCCGGCGGCGCTGGCGCGCATCGGCCAGCGCATCGAAGACCTGCGCCTGGACATGTTCCGCGAGTTCGGCTACCCGACGCAGGCGCGCATCCGCGTCTGGCTGGGACGGCAGCTCGCGTACGATTCGGCGCCGGGCGCGCCGCTGGACGACGGGTGGGCGCTCTGGACCGAACGCGACGCCACACGCGGCATCACGGTGGAGCGACGCGAAAAGCCCGACAGCGACTGGGTATTCACCCCGTCGGCCGCCAATTACCTGCTCTCGCCGCTGGTCTACAGCCTGCCGTTCATGCTGCTGCCGGCATGGCTCATCGTGCGCGTGGGCCTGCGCCCGCTGCGCGAGGTGGCGCAGGCCCTCGAGGCGCGCGGTGCCGCCGAGCTGGCGCCGCTGCCCGCGTCGCCCTATCGCGAACTGGCCCCGGTCGTGGATGCGGTGAACCGCCTGATGCGGCGCCTGTCCGAACGGCTCGCGCGCGAACAAGAACTCCTCGCCGACGCCGCGCACGAGCTCAAGACGCCGCTGTCGGTCGTGCAGCTCAATGCCCACCTGCTGGAAGCGTCCACGGACGCGGCCCAGAAGACCGAAGCCGGTGCCGGCCTGCGCGAAGGGGTCGCACGCGCCACGCACGCGGTGCACCAGCTGCTCGCCTTCGAACGGGCGCGCCAGGAATCGACGGACGCGCCGCTGCAGGACCTGGACCTGGCCGCGCTGCTGCGCGAACGCATCGCCGTGGCCGCGCCGCTGGCGCTGCAGCGCGGCGTCGACATCGAATTGCACGCGCCCGCTCCGATCACCCTGCCGCTGCACCGCGAAAGCATGGCCGCCCTGCTCGACAACGTGGTCGGCAACGCGATCAAGTATTCACCGGACGGCGCGCGCGTGGACGTGTGCCTCGACGCCGGCCCCTGCATCACGGTGTCGGACCAGGGTCCCGGCATCCCGCCCACGCTGCGCGCGCGGGTGTTCGAACGCTTCTACCGCGTGCCGGGTCAGGACCAGGCGGGCAGCGGCCTGGGTCTCGCGATCGCGGAACGGGCCGCGGCCCGCAACGGCGCCCGCATCACGCTCGACGGCCGCCCCGATGGGCGCGGACTGGCCGTGCGCATCGCGTTCGGCGACGCCGGCTGCGCTACGCCTTCGCCATGAATGCCGCGACCAGCGCGTTGGCGTGACCGTGGCCCAGCTGGTGGTCGTTCTTGAGGTGGGCGACCAGCTCCATGTGCTTGCGCGGACCCGCCTGTTCCAGGACCTGCATCCAGTGCGCGATCGGCTTGCCGTACTTCTTTTCGATGGAGGGGAAGTACGAGGCGGGGCCTTTTACGGTGTCTTGCGTTGTCATGTCGGTTCCTTGCGGTCGTTGTCGAGTCGAGTCTGCTTCTCGACGACGAACGAGGATACGGCATTTCGACACCCGGCCGCGCTATGGCCGGCCGCGACGCGAAATCCGCAGAATGCGGTTCGCATAGTAGTCGGACACATACAGGGCGCCGTCCGGACCGAATACGAAGCCAGTCCCGCTCGACGGGCCGGGCACGAAGCCAGTCCCGATCGTCATCGCCTTTCCTCCAGGCGTGAAGCGTAGCAGCGTGGTGCCGCTCAGGACGTACAGCGGCCCCGGCATCGCGGCGCCCGCGATGCCGGGAAAGGCGAGATAGGTGTCCAGCCCGGCCAGGCCGGTGGCGAAAGCATCGTCCACGAGACGGCCATCCGGGCCGTAGATCCGGATCGTACCGTCGGCGAGCGCAACGAAGATCCGGTTGCGCGTATCGATGGCGATGCTGCCGGGACGTGTCGGCGTCTCGAACAGGACGGTCGGCGGGGCTCCGGTAGTGCTCAACACGCGTGGCCGGTCGTCCGAAAAAACCAGGCGCCGGTGACGGTCGAACTTCATGTCGTCGACATCGTCGAAGCCGGTGTCGAAGAGGACCGATGACGTCTCGTCGGCATGGATCGCCGCGAGGACGCCGCCACCGCCGACGAAGACCGCAAACTTGTGCCCGCCGATGTGCGTGGCGGCGTCGACGAGCACGGCGTCCGGATCGGTCATTGGCGGACCGAACTCCGTCACCGGCTGCCCGCCGGGTCCGACACGATGGATGCGCAGTCCCGGCTGGCGCCCGACATACAGTGAGCCGTCCGGTGCGAACGACAGTTTCATGGGCTCGGGAACATGGGCATACACCGTGACACGGTACGGGGCGGATACGCTCGGCAACGGGGGCTCACGGCCCCATGCATGGCCGGACGCCGCCATGATGATGACGGCAACGAGGATGAGCAGCGGACGGACCAGCCGGAGCAGTGGATACGGCATGAGAACCTCCGGGTCGGAATGCGCACACGGCGCTGAAGCGATCCTAAGTCGTACCGTCGGCGTCGGGTTGACATCCCTCAAATGCAGATCGCATAACGCAGCGCGCATGCTATAGTTGCCGACCTGGTCCGCGCCGGGCTCCGCCCCCTCGTCATGAATGCTCCTTTGCCCGATCGCCTGCGCACGCGGCTCTCGCTGCTGCTGCGCGCCAATGCCATCCTGCTGTGGGCGGCGCTCGTCGGCTTCGTCGGCGCGCTGGCGACGCTCCTCTTCCGCGACGGTCTCACGCTGCTGCAGGCGCTGCTGTTCGGCCGCAGCGGCTCGTTCGTCGACATCGCGACCGCACTGCCCTGGCAGGCACGCCTGCTGATGCCAAGCGCGGGCGGCCTGCTGGCCGGCTGCGTGCTGGTGCTGGCGCGCCGCCATGCCGGCGGTGCGCGTGCGGACTACATGGAAGTGGTGGCCGTCGGCGACGGCAAGGTGCCGGTGCAGCTTACGCTCGTGAACAGCGTATCGTCGCTGCTGTCGATCGCGTCGGGCGGCTCGATCGGCCGCGAAGGCTCGATGATCCAGCTGGCGGCGATGAGCGCGTCCGTCGTCGGCCGCATCGCCCGTTTCAATACGGAGCGTCTGCGCCTGCTCGTGGCGTGCGGCGCGGCGGCGGGCATCGCCGCGGCCTACAACGCGCCCATCGCCAGCGCGTTCTTCGTCACCGAGATCATCCTGGGGGCCATCACCATGAACAGCCTCGGGCCGATCATGGTCGCCGCCGTCGTCGCCAACATCACCATGCGCCGCCTGCCCGGCTATCATCCGACGTACGAGATGCCCGCGTTCGCGCCCATCGCCAACCTGGAGGTCGTGTGGTTCGTCGCGCTGGGCGTGCTCGCGGGGCTGATCGCGCCGGCCTTCCTGGTCGCGTTGCAGCGCACGCGCGGCATGTTCGCCAACAGCGGCCTGCCGCTGCCGCTGCGCCTCGCGCTCGGCGGCCTGGGCGTGGGCGCCATCTCCATCTGGGTGCCGCAGGTCTGGGGCAACGGCTACAGCGTCGTGAACGCGCTGCTGCACCAGTCCTGGCTATGGCAGGCCGTTCTCGTGGTCCTCGTCTGCAAGATCGCGGCGACGCTGCTCACCAGCGGATCCGGCGCCATCGGCGGCATCTTCACGCCCACGCTGTTCGTCGGCGCGGCCGTCGGCCATTTGTTCGCGCTGGTGCCGCAGGCGTTGACGCCGGAAACCAGTATCTTAAACACATATCCCAGCCCACGAGACGGAGCTACAACGACTTAGGCGGGGTGGGCGGTAAAAAA
>NZ_JBKYMO010000485.1:0-4130 GCF_047302915.1 Massilia sp. CT11-108
GACGTCCGTCGCGCGGCACCACGTCCTGGCTGGCGCACGCGGCCAGCAGCGCGGCGGACAGCGCCACGGCGAGCGTGCGCATGCGGATACGGGTGTCTGTGACGAAGTCTGCTTTCATTCGGTTCCTTTGATCGTTCAGGCCAGCGAGTCGGCCACGCCGCGCCGCTCGGCGAGCATGTATTCACGCGACTGCATCTCAATGATACGCGACACCGTGCGATGGAACTCGTTCGACATCGCACCCTCGGTGTACAGCAGCTCCGGCTCGACCTCGGCCGACATGATCAGCTTGACCTTGTGATCGTAGAACACGTCGATCAGCCACGTGAAGCGGCGCGCCTCCGACGACATCGCGGCCGACATGCGCGGCACGCCCGACAGGATCACGGTGTGGAACTGGCTGGAGAGTTCCAGGTAGTCGTTCTGCGAACGCGGGCCGCCGCACAAGGTGGCGAAATCGAACCAGATCACGCCGCCGGCACGCCGCAGCGCACGCAGCTCGCGCTGTTCGATGTGCACGCGCGGATCCTCGTCGGCCGTGTCGGCGACTTTCGCATACGTCTCGCGTAAGGCGTGGTCGGAGGCCGCGCCCAGCGGCGTGTAATAGGCCTGCACCTGTTCCAGCGCGCGGTGGCGGTAATCGATGCCGGCGTCGACGTTCATGACGTCCAGCTTGTCCTTGATCAGCGCGATCGTGGGCAGCATGCGGTCGCGGTGCAGGCCGTCCGGGTACAGCTTGTCCGGATCGTAGTTCGACGTCATCACGAACGACACGCCGTTGGCGAACAGCGCGGACAGCAGGTTGTACATGATCATCGCGTCGGCCACGTCGTTCACGTGGAATTCGTCGAAGCAGATCAGGCGGTATTTCTTCGAGATGCGCCTGGCGACCTCGATCAGCGGGTCTTCCACGCCTTTCAGCTCGTCGAGCTGGCGGTGCACGGCGCGCATGAATTCGTGGAAGTGCAGGCGCGTCTTGCGCACGACCGGCACCACCGAGTAGAAGCTGTCCATGAGGAAGGACTTGCCGCGGCCGACGCCGCCCCACATGTAGACGCCCTGCGGGACGTCGGGACGGTTGATCAGGCGCTTGAACGCGGACGAGCGCTGCGACTTGTACGCGACCCAGTCGTCGTACGCCTCCTGCAGGCGGTCGACGGCGCGCTGCTGCGCGGGATCGGACTTGAATCCGCGCTCGGTCAGCGCGTGCTGGTAGTACTCTTGGACGTTCATGAAAAGAGCCGCATAAAGATGGGGGTGGACAGCGATGCCGTCCACCCCCAATCGGGCCGGAGCCCGGTCATACAAGTATTAGAAGTTCAGCGAACGCTTGTCGACGGCGAGCGCGGCTTCCTTGGTCGCTTCGGACAGCGACGGGTGGGCGTGGCAGATGCGGGCGATGTCTTCCGACGACGCGCGGAATTCCATCGCGACGACGGCTTCCGAGATCAGCTCCGACGCGACCGGGCCCACGATGTGGACGCCCAGGATTTCGTCGGTCGTCGCGTCGGCCAGGAATTTCACCATGCCCGACGTGTCGCCCAGCGCGCGTGCACGGCCGTTGGCCATGAACGGGAACGTGCCGGCCTTGTACGCGACGCCTTCCTTCTTGAGCTGCTGCTCGGTCTTGCCGACCCACGCGATTTCCGGCGAGGTGTAGATGACCCACGGGATCGTGTTGAAGTTGACGTGACCGTGCTGGCCGGCGATGCGCTCGGCAACGGCAACACCCTCTTCTTCCGCCTTGTGCGCCAGCATCGGGCCGCGCACGACGTCGCCCACGGCCCAGATGCCCGGGACGTTGGTGCGACATTCGTCGTCGACGGCCACGAAGCCGCGCTCGTCCAGCTGCACGCCGACGGTCTCGATGCCGAGGCCGTTGGTGTTCGGCACGCGGCCGATCGAGATGATCAGGCGGTCGAACGTTTCGCTCTTCGCGGCGCCCGCTGCATCGGCGTAGTCCACGGTGACGCTGTTGTCGCCCTTGGTCACGCTGTTGATCTTCACGCCCAGCTGGATGTCCAGGCCCTGCTTGGTGAACAGCTTGTGCGCTTCCTTGGCGATCTGCTCGTCGACCGCGCCCAGGAACGTCGGCAGGCCTTCCAGCACGGTGACCTTGGCACCCAGGCGGCGCCACACGGAACCCATCTCCAGGCCGATCACGCCGGCGCCGATGACGCCCAGCCTGGCCGGGACGGCGTCGACGGTCAGCGCGCCGGTGTTCGACAGGATGACTTTCTCGTCGAACGCTGCGCCCGGCAGTTCGCGGGCGTTCGAGCCGGTCGCGATGATCACGTTCTTCGCGGTGATCGAATCGGTGGTCGGGCCCGACACGTTGATGGTGTAGCCTTCGCCTGCCTTGCCGGCGAACGTGCCGCGGCCGTGGAAGAAGGTGACCTTGTTCTTCTTGAACAGGTAGACGATGCCGTCGTTATTGGCCTTGACGACGCCCTCTTTGCGCTTGAGCATCTGGCCCAGGTTCAGCGAGAGACCGGCGACGTCGATGCCGTGCTCGGCGAACGCGTGGCCGGCGTGCTCGAAGTGTTCCGACGATTGCAGCAGTGCCTTCGACGGGATGCAGCCGACGTTGGTGCAGGTGCCGCCCAGTGCCGGGCCGCCCTTGGCGTTCTGCCATTCGTCGATGCAGGCGGTCTTGAAGCCCAGCTGCGCTGCGCGGATCGCGGCCACGTAGCCGCCAGGACCGCCGCCGATCACGACGACGTCGAATTGTTTTTCAGTGCTCATTAATCGATTCCTTGATGTCGCGGCATGGACGGCGCACCGCCCATGTCACGTTATTCTTCTGGGACGAAAATCCACAACAACAGGTAAATCACGATCCCGAACCCGAACGTGATGGTGAACAGCGCGAACACGAGCCGCCATACCCACGCATCCACGCCCGACACTTGCGCCAGGCCGCCGCAGACACCGCCCAGCCAGCGGTCGGTGCGCGAGCGGCGCAAGGTGTTCAGCTCGGACGCGAACGAACCGTCGGCATTCGCGCTCTTGTTCAGGTTCACGGTCGACGAGGCGCCGGACAATACCTTCGCCTTCGCCTGTTCGAATTCGGCGTCGGTCAATGCGCCGGCCTGGTGCAGTTCGTGCAAACGCTTGATTTCATCGGAGATCATGATCATTCCCTTCCATCAGACACACGCACGGGCGCACCAGGCGGGCGCGCCCCCGTTCGTGAATTACAGGTCGAGCAGCAGGCGGGCCGGATCTTCCAGCGCGTCCTTCATCGCGACCAGGCCCAGGACGGCTTCGCGGCCGTCGATGATGCGGTGGTCGTACGACATCGCCAGGTAGTTCATCGGGCGGATGACGATCTGGCCATTCTCGACGACGGCGCGGTCCTTGGTCGCGTGCACGCCCAGGATCGCCGACTGCGGCGGGTTGATGATCGGGGTCGACAGCATCGAACCGAAGGTGCCGCCGTTCGAGATCGAGAACGTACCGCCGGTCAGGTCTTCCAGCGTCAGCTTGCCGTCCTTGGCTTTCTGGCCGAATTCGCCGATCTTCTTCTCGATCTCGGCGATCGACATCTGGTCGGCGTTGCGCAGGATCGGGACGACCAGGCCGCGCGGCGAACCGACGGCGATACCGATGTCGAAGTAGCCGTGGTAGATGATGTCGTTACCGTCGACCGACGCGTTCAGGATCGGGTACTTCTTCAGCGCGGCGACGGCGGCCTTGACGAAGAAGGACATGAAGCCCAGCTTGACGCCGTGCTCTTTCTCGAACTTGTCCTTGTACTTGGCGCGCATTTCCATGACCGGTGCCATGTTGACTTCGTTGAACGTCGTCAGGATGGCGTTGGTCGACTGCGACTGCAGCAGGCGCTCGGCGATACGGGCGCGCAGGCGGCTCATCGGCACGCGCTCTTCCGGACGGTCGCCCAGGTTCGCGACCGGGGTTGCGACTTGCGGCAGGGCTGCCTTCGGTGCTTGCTGCTGCAGCGGTGCCGGTGCGGCGACGGCAGGCTTGTTGGCGACGGCGGCCAGGGCATCGCCCTTGGTCACGCGGCCGTCACGGCCGGTGCCGGTGGCGTCGGCGGCGGGGACGTTGTTTTAGGGCAGGATGTTTGCGGCGGCGCGGGGGGGGGGGGGGGGGGGGGGCGGGGGGGG
>NZ_JBKYMO010000486.1:0-4112 GCF_047302915.1 Massilia sp. CT11-108
CCGCGATCGCGCTGCTGGCGCCCGCTGGACTGGCGGCCTACCGGGCCCGCTGGCGTGCTGCGCTCGGATGATGCGCGCGCCCGCGATGCGCGCCGGCTCGACCTACCCGTTCCGTACCTTGCTGTTGGCGTACACCCACGTGTATTCGGCGCCAAACAGGAAAATCTGCGCCGAATAGTAGAACCACGCAACGAGGATGACAAACGAGCCGGCTGCGCCAAAGCCCGTGGCCACGCTCGATTTGGCAAGGTACAGCCCGATCAGTGATTTGCCTATGTTGAAGAGCAATGCCGTGACTGCGGCCCCCATCCACACATCGTGCCAGGATATCCTGGCGGTTGGCATGATCTTGTAGATCATCGCAAAGAGAACCGTGAAGAGGGCGAACGACGCGATGAAATTCAATACGCTTGCCAGAACGCTTTCCACCGCATTGCCCCCGCCCAGCCAATCGCTCGTCGCTGCGAGCGCGGCGCTGACGACGAGTGAAATCATCAGCATGAAAGCAAATCCGAGAACCAGCCCGAAGGACAATACGCGGCTGCGCAGCCATCCCCAGATACCCGACGGTTTCGCTTTCGCCGGTACCCGCCAGATGCGGTCCAGGTCCGTTTGCAGCTCGGCAAACGTGGCAGTTGCGCCCAGTAGCACAAGAAAACCGCCGACGATACTGGCGACGATCCCGGTGGACGGTTCGCGCGCGGCTTGCAGCAAGCCCTGCACGGCCGTTGCGCCTTCCTTACCCATGATGCCCTGAAGCTGCGCAATGATTGCGCCTTGTGCGGCGTCCTGTCCAAATACCGTCCCGGCGATCGCGATGATCAGGACCAGCAGCGGCGCGAGGGAAAACAGCGTGTAATACGAAAGCGCCGCCCCCATGCTCGGCGCGTAATCATCCATCCAGGCGTTTGCCGCCGCCACGAATATTTGCCACTGCCTGCCGATCCAGCTCCCCGAGGTGTGCTCGAACATCGGGCGTGGGGGCGCGCTTGTGGATGGTTCCGCGATCTTCGCGTCGGATCTGCTTTCCTCCGCACGCGTCGGCACATATGCCGTTCCTTTCTGGACCGGGGCGGATGGTTCGACACCGGCATCGTCCCTGGCCGAGGCAATGGACGCTGCCAGGGAAACAAGCAAACCACCTGCCTTCAGCATACCGCCAAGGTGGTCGTGGCGTTCTGGTGCTACATCCGATACAGGGGCTTTCTTGCGCCTTAGGAGCGCATAACCCGCAGCCGCGATTCCCAGTACCGCGGCGCCGCGCACGTACGGAGAGGAAAGTACGTCCGAAGCCTGTGATTTCAACACGTCGAATTGCGCGTTCGTTGCCATCCCGGCGGTCGCTGCGCGGGTTTCGGCTTCATGCATCTCGTGAGCGGTAGGGTTCATATCATTTCCTCGGACTGAAACAGAGCGGGTCACCTGCATTACGGTAAGCCTTCCACTTGTGAGATTCAGTACGGTGACTCACCGTCCATTGAAACAAAAGACGAAGGACCGCAGCCCGCAGCGCCGCTTGCGAGCCGATGCGCGCCTGATATTCGCGTGGCTTTCGGGTCGAACCTGCTGTCAGCCGCCCTTGTTTCCGGCACCGGACCTGACTCGTCCGACCAGCACAGGTACCAAACCGAAGGGGACGAACGCCAGGGCAAAACCAGCGACAAGGCTCAGGATCGCGTCGCACGTTGTCGACCAGCCGGACGCAAGCGCTTCCCCGTAATCACTGTCGAAAGCGACCGTGAATACTGCGCAGAAGATGCCCACGACGATACCTACCGCCGCCGGCCCTGTTAACGTCTCGCGTTCACGCTGGGATACTTTCATTCAGGCGCTTTCGGAGCCCTGATCGACGGGGACAGCAACCTTGCCTTCCAAATAAAACACACAAGCGCCTTCCAACTCGACACGGTTTCCGACGACCCGGCATACAAGCTCGCCACCACGAGCTGAAGCCTGGTATGCGCGCAGTTCACGCTTTCCCAGACGGGCACTCCAATACGGTGCGAGTCCGCAGTGCGCTCCGCCCGTAACCGGATCTTCCAGTATGCCTTTAGCCGGCGCAAAATAGCGGCTCACGCAATCCCATCGCTGGTCTCCCTGGGCGGTCACGACGACGCCGGGGCGGTCGAGCCGCGCGACCGCAGCGATGTTCGGTGTCAGGCTACGTACCGCCTCCGTATCTTGCAGGACCGCGATGTAATTAAAACCGTCGTCGAGCGTCTCCACCGGCTCGATTCCCAGCGCTTCTGTCAGCCCCTCCGGAAGCGGGATCGATCGCGGCACGCGTACCGGAAAATTCATCACATATCGATCGCCCATGCGCTTGACGGTCAGAGGTCCGCTCGCCGAATCGAACGTCACCATTGTGCGTCCTGGCTGTAGCCGCTCCATGACGACTGCGGCGCTTGCAAGCGTAGCATGGCCGCACAGCGGCACCTCGACCGTCGGCGTGAACCAGCGCAGCCGGTAATTGTCGCCGTCCGGGACCAGAAAGGCAGTTTCCGGAACGTTGTTTTCCGCCGCAATCTGGCGTAGCAGTCCATCGTCCGGAAACGTGTTCATCAAGATCACGGCAGCGGGGTTTCCTCCAAAAAGCCGGCTGGTGAATGCGTCGACTTGATATATTGGCAGACTCGTTACTGGACAATTCATATGCTTGAGCGTTCGTCGATGACTTACGACATGGATGGGTCCGGGTTGAACTGATTGGCGACTCCAGTCTGGCGGAAGAAGCGGTCTATTTCGGCTTGAGGGTATTGCGAGACCCGGGCCGTCTGGAGACCTTTGCACGCCTCGAGGGGACCGAGCAGTTTGTCCGGCGGGCAGATACCAAAAAGTTCCACATGGGCGAGCCCGGGGATTGCCGTGAGCGGCTCGAGCGACCGGATGGTCGTGGTCTTCCCTGACGCGTCCCAGCCAGGAAGCGTCGATAAGGAGAGTGATGTCAGCCGCGTCAGTCTGGCCAGCGGCCCGAGATCGCTAATCCTGGGCATGTGCACTACGCGCAGAAGGCGCAGCTTCTCCAGCCTTGCAAGGAATTCAAACGACTCATCAGGAAAGGTAGCGATCACGAGCTCTTCCACGTCGCGCAGCTCGGCCAGGGGTTCGAGGCTCTTGTATCGGCAGTGCCATACCGTCGCACGACGGACAGCTTCAGGGTGAGCAACCACGGGGAATATACGCGCCGGGTCGCGCATCGCCTTGAGGTGTGCTCCAGAAGTTTCCATCCTGCGAACAGGTTCCCGTGTTGGTGTGGCGGGCAAAGATCAGCGTGGCTCAGTGTACCGGGCCGTTGCCGCCGGAGCAACTAACGGAGGCCGTACGGGTCGACGTTATGTCACGCGCTCCAGGCGCGCGATCAGGTCGGGCAGCGGCAACGGCCGGCAATACAGGTAGCCCTGCATGCACGGGCGCCCGTTCTCGCCGAGGAAGCGCGCCTGCGCCTCCGTCTCGATGCCTTCCGCGACGACGCGCAGGCCCAGGTGATCGGCCATCGCGAGGATGGTCTGCACGATCGCCGTGCCGTTGGCGTCGTGCGGCGTGTCGCGCATGAAGCTCTTGTCGATCTTCAGTTCGTACAGCGGCATCTTCTTCAGGTAGCCCAGGCTCGAATAGCCGGTGCCGAAATCGTCGATCGAGAAGCGGATGCCCAGCGCCGCCAGCTCGCGCATCTTGGCCGTGATGAGGTCGAAGTCTTCGACGAGCAGCCCTTCCGTCACCTCGAACACGAACGCGTGCGGCGTCACGCCCGATTCCTCGAACGCGGCGCGCACCTGGGCGACGAATTCGGGCTGGCGGAACTGGCGCGGGCTGACGTTGATCGACAGCTGCAGCGGATGCCCGGCCGCCTCCAGCGCCAGGCGCGCCTCGCAGGCCTGGCGCAGCACCCACAGGCCGAGGGGGACGATCATGCCGGTCGTTTCCGCCACCGGGATGAAGACGTCGGGCGGGACGAACGTGCCGTCGGCGCGGCGCCAGCGCATCAGCATCTCGGCGCCCACCGGCTCGCCCGCATGGTCGACCTGAAGCTGCAGGTGCATGGACAGTTCGCCGTTGTCGAGCGCCGCGGAGAGGTCGCGGCCCAGCGTCAGCTGGCGCTCGGCCGCGGCCCG
>NZ_JBKYMO010000487.1:0-4097 GCF_047302915.1 Massilia sp. CT11-108
ACGCGCGCGACAAGCAGGAGCAGGAGCTCAACGCGCTCGACGTGCAGGAAGTCGTCGACCACTACGAACTCGCCTACCTCGTGCACACGCGCATGGTCGTCGGCGACAAGCCCGTGTACCACGACACCATCGTGAGCGCGCGCGACGGCGCCATCCTCGCCCGGTGGAGCATGCTGCAGACGGTGACCGGCGTGGGCCACAGCCAGTACAACGGCGACGTGCCCATCAATACGACGCTCGCCGAGGGCAAGTACAGGATGATCGACGACACCCGCGGCACGGGCGGCACGTTCGGCGCGATGGCGATCACGAACGCGAACCATGGCACGAGCGCGGGCAGCGTCTACGTCAACGATACGAACACGTGGGGCGACGGCAAGCAGTACGTGAACGGCGGCTCGACGACGAACGCGAACGGCCAGACGGCCGCCGTGAACGCGATGTGGGGCCTGATGAACACCTACGACACGATGAAGAACGTGTTCAACTGGCTGTCGCTGGACGGGCACAACACGGCCACGTACATCGCGGCGCACGTCAACACGGCATACGACAACGCCTATTACAGCGACACGTGCCGCTGCATGTTCATCGGCGACGGCGCCAGCTTCAACAGCCTGGGCTCGATCGACGTCATCGGCCACGAGATGGGCCACGGCGTGACGGCCGCCACGTCGAACCTGACGTATTCGGGCGAATCGGGCGGCCTGAACGAATCGTCGTCGGACATCAACGGCGAGGCCGTCGAAGCGTATGCGCGCGGGGGCGGGAGGGGCGATACCATCCCGCTCACGGGCAACGACTGGGTGCTGGGCAAGGAGATCAGCAAGTCGGGCACGCCGCTGCGCTGGATGTACCGCCCCAGCAAGGACGGCAGCAGCCCGGACGCCTGGAACAGCTCGATCAAGCGCCTGGACGTGCACTACAGCAGCGGCCCGAACAACCGCATGTTCTACTTCCTCGCGCAGGGCTCCAGCGCGGACAAGGCCGGCGATTATTACAGCAAATACCTCGTCAAGACGCCGGCCGCGATGACGGGCATCGGGCTCGACAAGGCCTACCGGATCTGGTTCAAGGCGAACACGACCAAGTTCACGTCGAGCACCAATTACGCGGATGCGCGCGCCAGGATGATCGACGCGGCGGGCGAGCTGTACGGCAAGAACAGCAAGGAAGCCATTGCCGTGCAGCGGGCGTACGCCGCGATCAACGTGGGCGCGGACGTGGACGAAGCGCCGGGGCAGTAAAGACGCACCTCGTCAGGTGGCTTCCAGGACAATGGCCGCGGCCTGGAAGTCGCCGGCGAGGTTGGGCTGGATTCCTTGTCCCATCCAGTAGGCGCCGCTCGCCTGTTTCGGTGTGCGCGGCGCCACGCCGCCTGCGATGGTGCGCAGCGCATACGTCTTCCGTGGATCGAGTCCGCGCAACCGGATATGGGGCGCCGGATTGCGCATGCCGCCGGAGTGAAGGAAGGCGAAGAGGACGGCCTGGTTGCCGTCCTGCGCGACCGACAGCGTCGCCGATCGTGCCGAGCCGCCCTGCGGCGATATCAACCGGTATAAATTGCCTTGTTGGACGGTTACGCGAATACGCTTGTACTCGGCAATAAGTCGCTTCGCTTGCGCGAAGTCGTTCGCGCTCCAGTGGTTCAGGTTCGCGCCGACCCCGAGCGAACCCTGCATGGACGACAGAAACCGGTATTCCAGCGATGTGGCGCGCTTGTTGACCCAGTTGGGCGAGTCGGTGACCCATGCCATCATGATCGCCGGCGCATAGGCCCGGCTGAAGCCATCCTGGATCAACAGCCGGTCGTACGGATCGGTATTGTCGGACACCCAGACCTCGTCGGTCAGGGCCATGATGCCGAGATCGACCCGGCCGCCGCCGCTGGCGCACGATTCGATCTCGACCTTCGGGTGGCGCCGGCGCAGCTCGCCGAGCAGCTTGTAGAGATTGTCCACGTACGTCACGTACAGGCGTTGCTGCTCCGCGGGCGGCACCTGCGGCCAGCCCGGTTCGGACCAGGCGCGGTTATGGTCCCACTTGAGAAAGGCGATGTCGTTCGCGCCGAGCAGCCTGTCCAATACCATGAGAAGGTGGTCGTACACGTCCGTGCGCGCCAGGTTGAGCACCAGCTGGTCGCGGGCTTCGGAGCGCGCACGTCCCGGAAAGTGGATGACCCAATCGGGATGGGCCCGGTACAAATCGCTGTCCGGATTGACCATCTCCGGTTCGACCCACAGCCCGAATTCCATGCCCAGGTCATTGACGCGTTTGATCAGTGGCGTCAGCCCGTTCGGGAATTTCTTCGTGTTGACGACCCAGTCGCCCAGGCCCGCTTTCGAACTGTTGCGCGCGCCGAACCAGCCGTCGTCGACGACGAAGCGTTCGATGCCGATGCTGGCGGCTTTCTCGGCCAGCGCCATCTGGCCCGCTTCGTCGACGGCGAACTCGGTCGCCTCCCACGAATTGTAGAGAACGGGCCGCGGACGCAACGCCGGCGCGCCCGGCAGGATCCGCGTGCGCTGGTAGCGATGGAACAGGCGCGACGCGCCGCCGAAACCGTCACCGGAATACCCCGCATGGAACACGGGCGAGGAGAGGCGTTCGCCAGGCTTGAGCCGATAGGCGAAATCGAAGGGGTTGTAGCCGGCGGTTACGCGGACGCCGCCGAGCGCATCCATGTCGACACCGATGCGCCACGCGCCGCTCCAGCCCAGTGCGCCGAACCACACGGGGCCGGACTCCTCTTCGGTCATGACCCGGCTCAGCGCGATCCACGGGTTGGCCTGGTGCGACGTCACGCCCTTGCGGCTCTCGATCACCGTCGCGCCGGGGCCGACCGGGCGGGTTTGCAGCGCGAACTCGCCGGCCCAGCGCCCGGTCAGGTACGACACGCGGTAATCGTCGTCGTAAGGCAGGTTGATGCTGGCCGCCGCCATCTGGTCGACCTGGATCCAGCCGTCCGTCCGGTTCTCGACGACGGCACTGCGCGTCAGGATGCCGGTTGCGGCCTCCATCGCATAGGCGAGCGTGACGTGCACGGCGCGACCGACGTCCTTGAGCCTGACCACGAGGCGTTCGCCGTCGAGCTGGTGGCCGACGTAGCGCAGGTCCAGGTCGCGCACGCCGTCGGGGAAGGTGACCTTGAGCGCCGGCTCCACCGTCAGGCCGGCACCGAAGCCGGGATACTCGAACGGCGTGACGGTGATCGACGTTTCGTTGCTGGAGTTCTCAGCGACCGGCACCGGCGCCGGCAGCGGATCGACCGGGGACAGCGCACTGCCCCAGTAGATGGTCTGCAGACGGCCATCCGGGTTGACGCCGAGCGCATAGGTGACGGCGCCGCCGTCGAGACGAAAGACGCGTGCCGCGTCGTCGATGGTGGGGCGCGCCCGGGCGGCGTTGCCCATGGTCAGTCCGGCAAGTCCGCCCAGCATGCCCATGCATACGGCGCGACGGCGTCGATCGATGTTCTTCATAGTCTCCTCAGCCAGCGATTTTGTTCATCTTATCGCAATGGCCGAGGAGTGGCCGAAAAGCAAAACTTCAGGGCTGCAGCAACGGATACGGATTGACGGGCGTTCCCTTCCACCACTGCTTGTCGGGCGTCAGCTCGAACACGGCGAAGTGCAGGTGCGGCGCGTTCGGATCGGCATTCCCGGTTGCGCCCACATAGCCGATCAGGTCGCCGCGCCTGACCTGCGCGCCTTCCTGCAGGCCGTCCGCATAGCGGTCCAGGTGCGCATAGTAATAGGCATATTTTTCGGTCGGATCGAACTGGTACACGGTCAGCCCGCCCGGCTTGCTCGTGAACAGCTTCACGATCCTGCCGTCCGCCACCGCGACCACCTTCGTGCCCTTCGGCGCCATGATGTCCAGCGCTTCGTGGTGGCGTTCGGTGCCGCGCGGCTGGTCGTACGTGTCGGCGAGCCTGGAGAACGGCATGCCTTCGACGGGCACGAGCAGCTTGCCCGGCGCGACACTTGGCGCGGGGTCCGTGCCCGCGCGGTGTCGTTTTAACATCTGACGCGGCCGCCGAATATAGAGGTGTTGATGGAGGGGGGGGGCGGTTGATTTAAAAAAAAGTGGGGGGG
>NZ_JBKYMO010000488.1:0-4062 GCF_047302915.1 Massilia sp. CT11-108
ACGGCCGGCCGCGTGCTGGCCGACGGCGTGCCGGTCGCCGGCCCCGGGCCGGAGCGGGGCATGGTGTTCCAGGAATATGCGCTGTTCCCGTGGATGACGGTGGAGCAGAACGTCGGCTTCGGCCTGGAGATCAAGGGCATGGCGCGCGCGCAGGTCGCGGCGCGCGTGGGCGAGCTCCTGAAACTGCTGTCGCTGGAGGATTTCGCGAAGCGCTATCCGAAGGACCTGTCCGGCGGCATGCGCCAGCGCGTGGCGATCGCGCGCGTGCTGGCGCTGGATTCGCCGATCCTGCTGATGGACGAACCGTTCGGCGCGCTCGACGCCCTCACGCGGCGCAACCTGCAGGACGAGCTGCTGCGCCTGTGGGCCGAGTTGAAGAAGACGGTCATCTTCGTCACGCACAGCATCGAGGAAGCGATCTACCTGGCCGACCGCATCGTCGTGATGACGTACCGGCCGGGCACGATCAAGCGCGACATCCTCGTCGACCTGCCGCGCCTGCGCGATCCGGCGGCGCCCGAGTTCAATGCGCTCAAGCGCGAACTGGGGCTGATGGTGATGGAGGAGCAGCAGCGGCACCACGATGCGGAAATCAAGGCCGCGGCCGTCGACTAACCCCGTCGTTCCCGGAAGCGGGAACCCATACTGAGTTTCCGAAGTTGCACTGTGCGCGTTAACGCAGAGCGAATTCAGAATGGATTCCCGCCTTCGCGGGAATGACGTGCGACTGCGCTTACTCTTCTGACAACCTAACCTTGCCCTTTCCGGATGGTGTAGACTCGCGCGTATGCAACTTACCCTATTCATCGCCGCGGCAATCCTGTACGCGGTATGTGCCCTGCTGCCGTCGCGGCAGGGCTCGGCCATTTCGGCCGTGACCGCCGTAGCCTGGGCCGTGCACGGTGCCGCGCTGTGGCCGGATATCGTGTCGAACGGCACCTTACGGGTCGGCTTCGCCTTCATGCTGTCGGCCGCGCTGTGGATTTCCGTCGCCGCCTACTGGATCGAAAACCGCAATTTCGCGCTGGACGGCATGCGCCGCATGGTCATGCCGTGCGCGGCCGTCGCGGCGATCCTGCCGCCGCTGTTCCCCGGCAACCTGATGCCCGTGCAGGACCAGTCGCCCGCGTTCGGCTGGCACGTCGCGGTTGCCGTGTCCGCGTACAGCACGCTCACGATCGCCGCGTTCCACGCCGTGCTGATGGCGCTGCAGGAGGCGCGTCTGCACACGAAGAGCGCAAAGAAGGGCTGGTTTACCGGCGCGCTCGACCAGCTGCCGGCGCTGCTGACGATGGAGCGGCTGCTGTTCCGCATGATCGGCATCGGTTTCGTCCTGCTCAGTTTGACCGTCCTGTCGGGCATCGTGTTTTCCGAACAGCTGTTCGGCCGCGCGCTGCGTTGGGATCACAAGAACTTTTTCGCGCTGCTGTCGTGGGTGCTGTTCGCCGCGCTGCTGGCCGGACGCCGCTGGCGCGGCTGGCGCGGCAAGACCGCGCTGCGCTTCACGCTGGCGGGATTCGCCACGCTGGCGCTGGCTTACGTCGGCAGCCGGTTCGTTTTCGAAGTCGTTCTGCACCGGGGGTTCGTATGACGCGACTGCTTTTCTGGATTGCGCTCGTCATCCTCGTGGTGGCCGCCATCCGCAGCAAACTGCGCGCCGCGATGACGCGCGCACAAGGCCCCGCCGTAAATCCGGCCTCCGGGCCGGCACCGGCGTCCGCCGGCGGCGAAGCAAAGGCCAAGGCGTGGAGCCGCGTCGAGGACCAGTCCGAGACGATGCTGTGCTGCGCCCATTGCGGCATCTATTTCCCGGCGTCGGAAGCCGTGCGGGCCGATGGCCGCGACTATTGCGGCACGGCGCACGCGCGCGAGGCGCACCAGCAGGCCCGGTAAGCCGCCGCATGGCGAGCCGGCTTTCCCTTTCCGCCGAGTCGCGCTCGACGTTCTGGCGCTCGCTGCAAACGCTCACGGTCACGCGCATCGTGATCGCGTTCGTGCTGCTGCTGTACCTGTCGATCGACGTGCGGCGCGGCCGCGTCGACGGCACCGCGTATGCCGAGACGTGCATCGCCTACGTGCTGGCCGCGCTGATGTTCGCGGTCGTCGCCCAGCGCTGGCGGCGGCGCTTCCTGTGGCAGTTGTCGGCCCAGGTCCTCGTCGACATCGTCGCGATCTCGCTGCTGTACCTCGCCGCCGGCGGCATGCGCAGCGGCCTCGCGCTGCTGTACCTGTTCCCGCTCGCGGGCGCCGCGATCCTCGCGCCGCTGGTGCTGGCCCTGTTCTCGGCCGCGCTGGCCACGCTGTTCGTGCTGGGCGAGAGCACCTGGGGGATCTTCATGCGCGCGGACGACCCGCCGCTGACCCAGGCCGGGCTCACCGGCGCCGCGTTCTTCGCGGTGGTGCTGGTGGTGAACCGCCTGGCCGCGCGCCTCATCAAGCAGGAAGAGCTGGCCGCGCGGCACGGCGCCGACCTGCGCATCCAGCAGGCGATCTACCGCATCGTCGTCGACGACGTGGACGACGGCATCCTCGTGCTGGGGAGCGACGGCACCGTCTTCGGCGGCAATCCGGCGGCGCGCCGCATGCTCGGGCTGGAGACGCAGCCGGGCGAGGACGGCAACACGTTTCGATTGACCGACCTGGCGGCGCTGGAACCCGTGGCGCAGCGTTTCGCGGACTGGGTCGGCCGCTGCATGGACGCGTCGGCGACCGGCGGCTTCGTCACCGTCAAGCGCTGGCACGAGACGGACGGCCCGGTGCGCGGCCGCCTCGACCAGCCGGTGCACCTGAAGCTGCGCTTCGCGCGCGTGGACACGCCGCAGGGCACGGCCGAACGCAGCCTCGTGTTCCTGCAGGACGTGAGCGCCATCGAAAACCAGGCGCAGCAACTCAAGCTCGCATCGATGGGACGCCTGACGGCCAGCATCGCGCACGAGGTGCGGAATCCGCTGTCGGCGATCGGCCACGCGACGTCGCTGCTGGCGGAAGACCTGCACGGTCCGGCGGAAACGCGCCTGCTGCGCATCGTGAACGACAACGTGGCGCGCGTGAACCGCATGGTCGAGGACATCCTGAAACTGTCGCGCAAGGTGCAGCCGAACGGCACGCCCGTCGCGCTGGACGACTTCCTGCCCGAGCTGCGCGCCGAGTTCACGGAAATGCACGGCATGGCCGGTGATATAGTGTGGGTGGGCGATGCGGGCGGCCGGTCCGTGCGTTTCGACGGACTGCATCTGCGCGAAGTGCTCGTGAACCTGCTCGGCAATGCGATCCGCTACGCGAGCGGCAAGCCGGCCAGCATCCGCGTGGTCCCCGTGCCCGACGCGACGGGCCGTATGGAATTGCACGTGCAGGACGACGGTCCGGGCATTACGCCGGAAGTGCGGGCGCATTTGTTCGAACCGTTCTACACGACGTCGAGCAAGGGCACGGGCCTCGGCCTGTACCTGGCGCGCGAGCTGTGCCTGAACAACGGCGCGATGCTCGACTACGAATACCGCACCGAGGACGTGCGGCCCGGCGCGGGCGCCGGCGGCACGGGCGAGGCCAGCGGCCGCTTCGTGATCACGTTCGGTGCAACTATCTAATGTCACGGAAAGAAGGCATGAGCTCACCCCGCATCCTGGTGGTCGACGACGAACCCGACCTGCGCGAGCTGCTCGAGATCACCCTGCTCAAGATGGGGCTCGACGTCGACAGCGCCGCGACCGTCCGCGAGGCGCGTGCGCTGCTGGGACAAAAGCCGTTTGCGCTGGTGCTGACCGACATGCGCCTGCCCGACGGCCTGGGCCTGGAACTCGTGCGCGAGGTCGCGGCCCATCATAAATGCACGCCCATCGCCGTCATTACCGCCTACGGCAGCGCCGAGAATGCCGTCGTGGCGCTGAAGGCCGGCGCGTTCGACTACGTGTCGAAGCCCGTCGTGCTGGACGATTTGCGCGCGATGGTGCGCGCGGCCTTGAAACTGTCCGACCCCGCGGCGGCACCGGCCGCCAGCCAGGCCGAGGGCACGTCGCGCCTGATCGGGCAATCGTCCGCGATGCAGGCGCTGCGCGCGCAGAT
>NZ_JBKYMO010000489.1:0-4061 GCF_047302915.1 Massilia sp. CT11-108
GGGGGCTCGCGCCCGCCGCCCCCCCCCCCGCCCCCAACCCCCCCCCCCCCCCCCCGCCCGCCGCCGCGGCGCCGCGGGGGGCGCCCCCCCCGGGCGGGCCCCCCCGACGCTGATTCATTTCACCACACGCGGCAGCGCTTTTCCTTCACCATCGGCTGCCCCGCCTTGCACTGGAACGCCTGCTGGAACTGCGGCATATTGACCATCAGCCCGTTGACGCGGTAACGCCCCGGCGAGTGCGGGTCCGTCATCGCGCTCACGCGCAGGTTTTCCGGACGATTGTTTTCGCAAGCCCATTGCGCGTAGCCGACAAAAAAGCGCTGCTCCGGCGTGAGGCCATCACGCGGCGGCTGGGGTTGCGCCTTCTGCGGCATCGCCGCCATCTCCGTTCGCCACGCCATCCAGCCGAGGATCAGCCCGCCCAGGTCGGCGACATCCTCGCCCAGCGTGAGCTTGCTGTTGATCTTGATGTCGTCGACGACCGTGTACCGCGCGTACTGGTCGACGATGCACTGGGCCCGCTCCTCGAACGCCTTGGCATCCTTCTTCGTCCACCAGTCCTTCAGGTTGCCGTCGGCGTCGAACTGGCGGCCTTCGTCGTCGAAGGCGTGCGTCAGTTCATGGCCGATGGTGCCGCCCGTGTTGCCGTAGTTCGGTGCGTCGTCCATCTTCGGATCGAACAGCGGCGGCTGCAGCACGCCGGCCGGGAAGTTGATGTCGTTCATCTGCGGATCGAAGTACGCGTTCACCGTCGGCGGCGTCATGCCCCACTCCGAACGGTCGAGCGGCTTGCCGATCTTGGCCAGCTGGCGCCGTGCCTCGAACCGGTTGCCGCGCTCGACGTTGCCGGCGAAATCGCCCGCCTTCACGACGTAGGCGCTGTAGTCGCGCCATTTATCCGGGTAGCCGATCTTGTTGACGATCGCGGCCAGTTTATTCTGCGCCTGCTGTTTCGTCTCCGCGCTCATCCAGTCGAGTTCGTCGATGTCCTTCTTCATCGCGTCTTCGATCTGGCGCGTCATGTGCAGCGCCTTGTCCTTCAGCTCGGGCGAGAATGCGCGGCCGACGAATTCCTGGCCCAGCGCCTCGCCCAGCTGGTGGTCGACGAGCGCCACGCAGCGCTTCCAGCGCGGTTGCTGCTGCTGCACGCCGCGCAGCGTCCTGCTGAAGAAATCGAAGTGCTCGTTGTCGAAGTTCGACGCCAGCACCGGCGACATGTTGCGCGCCACGTGCCAGCGCAGGTAGGTGCGGGTGGCGTCCGCGCCGTTCGTCTTCCACATCTTGCCGAGCGCCTTGAAGAACGCGGGTTCGGTGACGTTGAACGTGCCCAGGCTGCCCTCGCCCAGCTCGTCGAGGTAGGCGTGCCAGTCGAAGCCCGGCGTCAACGCCTGCAGGCCTTGCGCGTCGACCTTGTGGAACAGTTTATGCGGGTCGCGCTTGTCGACGGCCGACAGCGATGCCTTCGCCAGCGTCGTCTCCATCTGCATCACGCGCGCCGCGTTGCGTTGCGCCGCCGCGGGCGTATCGCCCAGCAGCTTGAACGTGTTCGCGATGTGCGCGACATATTTGGCGCGGATTTCCTTCGACTTGGCGTCGGTCTTGAGGTAAGAGTCGCGGTCCGGCAGGCCCAGGCCGCCTGCGACGGCGAACGCGATCACGCGCGAGGAGTCCGCGAAATCCTGGCTCGACGAGAAACCGAAGAACAGGGCCGGATCCGCGAGCGCCAGTTGCAGGCGCGCGAGCACGCGCGGCAGGTCGCGGTTCGACTGGATGGTCGCGATCTCGTCGAAATACGGCGTCAGCGGCGCGGCGCCGCGCGCTTCGATCGCCTTCTCGTCCATGCAGGCGCCGAAGTAATCGCCGATCTTTTGCTGGTTCGCGTTACGGCCATCCTGGCGCTGCGCGAGGTCTTCGAGGATGCCCCACAGGTAGCGGCGGTTGTCCAGCGCCAGCTTGCCGTACACGGACCAGCGCGCCTGGTCGGCCGGGATCGGATTGTTCCTGATCCAGCCGCCGCACGCGTACTGGTAAAAATCGACGCAGGGGTCGGCGCTGCGGTCCATCGAGTTCACGTCCAGGCCCGGCGTGTACGGGAACGACGTGGCGGGACGCTCGGCCGGCGTCTGGGCGGTGGCGACGGAGGCGCATCCGGCCAGGACGGCACAGACGGCAAGACGAAGGGACAAGCGCATGAATATTCCTGGTAAGAATGACCCCTCATGCTGCCATGCTGTGGTCATTCATGCAATGCGATATCGCGGATCGCGTAGCCCTCCGGCAAGGCGAACGTGGACGCCGGGACATCGCCGAACTTGAGGTTGTCGACATGCGAGACGATGTCGCCAAACTCCGGCATGTTCAACTGGAGGTACACGACGGTCGCCAGATCGGCCGAAAACCACGTTTCCACCTTGTGCACCAGGGGCTTCTCGTTGCCCTGGGCGCCGGCGGGCACGGTGAATTCCGAACGGCTGCCGTTCGCCTTGACGCCGGCGATCACCTTCTCGCCCAGGTCGGTCGTCGCGCCCGACGGAACGGGCGGCTGTACGGGCGCCGCTTCGTCCAGCGCGGCCCCCTGCAGGCGCAGGACTTCCTTGCGCTCCGGGCAGACGAGGTAGACCGCATGTTGCGTCGGATCGGCGATGACGATGCGCTCCAGCCCGAACGACGACGACACCGTACGCGAGCGGCCATCCTTGTCGTAAGCATACGACGTCTTCGTTTGCGACTTTTGCGCATTGCCGCCGGCGAGCGCGATGCTCGTGTCCGTCACGTAATCGTAGGTGTACGCCAGCGGCTTGCCGGCGCCGGCAAGGATCCTGAGCCTGGCGACGGCAGCGTTGTACTCGACGCGGAGGCGTTGGGGGCTGAATTGATCGGCATGATGCGCCTGCATGATGCCGGTGACGTCGGGCCGCGTCATGTCGCCGGTCTGGGCGGCGGCGGGCAGGATCTGGCACGCGACCAGCAGGCTGAACAGGATTGCGGAAACTTTCATGGTCTTCCCTTTCGTTGGTAAGCAATCAGCGGCGCACGATTTCGCGCACCGTATAGTCGGCCGGCACGGCAAACAGGGCCGTCGGCGGTTCGAGGCGGTAGAGGTTCCGCACGCGCATCACACTGTCCCCCATGAACGGGTTGGACATCCTCATCTCGAGGGGAATCCACAGGTCGCGCGCGATCCACACTTCCGTCGTGCTGATCATCGGCTTGACGTTGCCGCTCGCCCCCGCCGGCACGGTCACGGTCGTGTGGGTGCCGGTGGCCGTCAATCCCTCGATCTGCTTCGTGCCGAGCGAACGCGACTGGGCTACGGTGCCCGCCGCGTCGACGTTCAGCGCCGGCGCCAGTTGCTCGGCCACCTTCGCGGCACCGGGCGCGGATGCCGCCGGACCGGCGGGCGCCGCGATGGCCATCCGGTAGCCCGTCTTCGTGTCCGGATACAGGCGGTAGCTCATGCCCCCGACCGGATCCTGGATCTGCACGAGCGGCTTGCCATTCCATTCCGATTCCACCCGGGTGCGTCCATCGCTGTCGCGGTACAGCTTTTCCGTGTTGCGCTGGACGATGCGGTTGCCGTCGGCCAGCACCTTGACCGTTTCCGTCACGCGCTCGGCGGAATACGGCAGGCTGCGCACCGTGCAATCGTCGGTACAGCGGGTCGACGCGCTGGTCCGCAGCAGCATCAATTCCAGCGCTTCATTCGCCGCCCCGCCCTGCTGCGCATGGGCCAGCGGCGCCAGCGCAAGCAAAGCGAGGCCGGCGGACAAGAAAGTCCGTTTCATCACTCCTCCTTGGAAAAAACTTCAGTTCACGGCCAGCCGTATCGCCAGCGGTTCGCCCGTCCCCGCCACCAGCAGTTCCGCGTGGACCAGTTCCTGCGGTGCGTCCGCCACGATCGGAATCCCCATCTGCACGAGGGCCGCGCGCGGCAGGTTCGCCTGCTTCAATTGCGGATTCGGTGCGGCCGCCATGCGCTCCGGCGGCACGAGCGGCACGAACCCGACGTCGGCCGCCGGACCGTGTGGAACAGGCGCTGCTGCGCGCTTTCAGGCAACGCC
>NZ_JBKYMO010000490.1:0-4058 GCF_047302915.1 Massilia sp. CT11-108
CGGCCAGCGCCGCCTCGCGCGCCGCCTCGGCCGCCTTGCGTTCGCGGTCGACGGCGGCCAGGTGTTCCAGCCGCGACTTGGTGGCGGACAGGCTGTCCCGGAAATGCAGCAGGCCCAGCGACAGGCCGAGGATGCCGCAGGCGATCCAGGCGAACACCAGGCCCATGAGCAGCGCCGTCTTCGAGATCCACTTGCCGTGGAAGCGGAGCGAGCGCACCTCGAGCGTGATGGTCTGCCCCTGCGGGACGGCGCCCGTCGACAATTCCACGGCCGTCACGCGGTCGAGCCGGGGATAGCTCTTGGACAGCGGGATCTTGTGCGTGCTGCGCCACCAGTCGGCGGTGCGCAGGACGTTCATCGGAATCGTGAACGGGGTCGCCTGCCGCGACAAGTCGATTTCCGCTTCGTTGAAGCGCTGCGAATTCCAGTCGCCGAGGGTGGAGAACTCCGGCTCGAAATTCATCAGGTGCAGCTTGATGATACGCGGCGACCGCCCCATGTAGCGCAGGTCGAAATCGATCGAGTCGAACCCGGACAGATCGATCCCCTTGCCGGGCCGGCCCAGCAGGAACTGCAGCTTGCAGAAGCCGTAAGTCGCGGCCGTGCCCAGCGCGCACCGCATGACGATCGCATCGGGGGTGCGCTCCAGGATGCCCACCGAGTTGCCGCCCAATTCGGGCCGGTCGTCCGCGACCCGGGCGCCGTGCGGCTGGCCGGGCGAGATCTCGATGGTCCTGACCATCCCGTAGTGCTGCCAGACCAGCAGCGCCGGCGTCGCCAGCAGCAACAGGATGATCAGGTAATAGCTGATCCTCGTCGGGCGGGAGAGCGACTGGTTCATTGGGGACCCACGGTTCCTGGACTGGTCATCGGGCAACGATGGTCCAGTATATACCCAGGAAGTCCGCGGGAACCGGCCCGCTCTGCCTCAGATCACCATGAAGTCCGTGCTGGCCAGCGCCAGGTTGACGCCGACGATGGCGAACTTGACGGCCGCGCCCGCACCCGAACCGTCCGCGTCGTAGTACAGGGCGCCGCTGGCCTTGTCGTACTGGATGTAGTCGTCCGCATCGAGGGCCGCCGAACCGATCACCCTGAAATTGTTGGCACCGAGCGTCCCCGTGGCCGCCAGCTTCGTGAAGATCGCGTTTTCCAGCCGGAGCTTGTCCTCCCCTTTCGAGAAGTCCTCGATCCGGACGACATTGGCCGTGGCGCTCAGCGCCGTCGTGAAGACGAACGCGTCGCTGCCCGCGCCGCCGAACAGCACGTCGTTGCCGCCCATGCCGTTGAGGACGTCGCTGCCCTCGCCGCCATGGATGACGTTGACGCCGGCGTTGCCGGACAGGGTGTCGTTGTAGTCCGACCCGATCAGGTTTTCGATGTTGACCACGGTGTCCGCGCCGGAGATCCCCGCCGCAGTCGTCTTCACGCCGGCCGCGCCCAATGCCAGCGTGACACCGGCAGTGCCGGACGTGGTGGCCGTTTCGAACGACAGCGTGTCGATGCCCGCGCCGCCGTCGATCGCGTTTACGCCGGAACCGGCGATGATCAGGTTGGCCAGCGCATTGCCGGTGCCGTTGATGGTCCCGCCCAGCAGGATCAGGTTCTCGACGTTGAGGCCCAGCACATGGCTGGCCGACGCCACGACCTCGTCGATCCCGCCCGCCGCGGATGCGTTGGTCTCGATCACGATGTCGCCGGCATTGTCGACGTAGTACGTGTCGCTGCCGTCGCCGCCGCCCAGCGTGTCGCTGCCGCTCCCGCCGTCCAGGGTGTCGTCGCCGGCATCGCCGTTGAGCCGGTCGGCACCGCCGCCGCCCGCGAGCACGTCGTCGCCGGCGCCGCCCATCAGGGCATTGTCGGCGCCATTGCCGGTCAGCTTGTCGGCGAAGCGCGAACCCGACACATCCTCGATGCTGACGAGCGTATCGGTGTTGCCCCAGTTGTCGGTCGCGACGCTGGTGGCCAGGTTGACTTTCACGCCCGCGCCGGTGATCGGGAGTGCGCCGTAGTCGTTGGTGTACGAGACGAGGTCGCGGCCGTCGCCGCCGTCGATCGTGTCGTTGCCGGTCCCGCCCGCGAACGCGTCGACGCCGCTGCCGCCCTGCAGGACGTCGCTGCCGTTGCCGCCGTCGAGCCAGTCGTTGCCGTCGCCGCCCGCCAGCGTGTCGTTGCCGTCCTGGCCGAACAGGTCGTTGTCGCCCGCGCTGCCCGTGATGAAGTCGCCATAGCGCGAACCGGCGACGGCTTCGATGCCGACGAGCTTGTCTGTGTTGCCCCAGTTGTCGGTCGCGACACCGGTCGCCAGGTTGACGACGACGCCCTTCCCGGTCGGCGCGATGCTGCCGTAGTCGTTGTCGTAGATGACGTTGTCGCGGCCATCGCCGCCGTCGATCGTGTCGTTGCCCGCGCCGCCGGACAGTTGGTCCGTACCGATGCCGCCCAGCAGGCTGTCGTTGCCGGCGCCGGCGTCGAGCCAGTCGTTGCCCGCGCCGCCGGTGAGCGTATCGTTGCCGTCGTCGCCGTAGAAACTGTTGTCGTTGGCGTCGCCGGTCAGGACGTCGCCGTAGCGCGAGCCGGACACGTCCTCGATGCTGACGAGCTTGTCCGTGTTGCCCCAGTTGTCGGTCGCGCTACCGGTCGCCAGGTTGACGATGACGCCCTTGCCCGTCGGCGCGATGGCGCCGAAGTCGTTGAAATAGGTGACGCGGTCGCGGTCGGCGCCGCCGTCGATCGTATCGTTGCCGGCGCCGCCCGACAGCTGGTCCATGCCGAGGCCGCCCAGCAGGCTGTCGCCGCCGGCGCCCCCGTCGAGCCAGTCGCTGCCGGCGTCGCCGGAGATCGTGTCGTTGCCGTCGTCGCCGTTCAGGCTGTTGTCGGCCGCGTTGCCGGTCAGCGTGTCGGCATAGCGCGAACCGGACACGTCCTCGATGCTGACGAGCTTGTCCGTGTTGCCCCAGTTGTCGGTCGCCACGCCCGTGACCAGGTTCACCGCCACGCCCTTGCCGGTGAGCCCGGTGCCGGGATACTCGTTGTTGTAGTTGACGCGGTCGCGGTCGGCGCCGCCGTCGAGCGTGTCGTTGCCGGCGCCGCCCGTCAGCTGGTCGAAGCCGAGGCCGCCCACCATGCTGTCGGCACCGTTGCCGCCGTCGAGCCAGTCGTTGCCGGCATCGCCGGAGATCGTGTCGTTGCCATCCTCGCCGCGCAGGTTGTTGTCGACCGCATTGCCCGTGATGGCGTCGCCGAAGCGCGAGCCGGACACGTCTTCGATGTTCAGGAGCGTATCCGTGTGGCCCCAGTTGTCCGTCGCGATGCCGGTGGCGAGGTTGACCTTGACGCCCAGCCCCGTGACCGCCACGTTCACGGTGCCGTCGAAGGTGTCGTCCATGTAGTTGGCCGTGTCGCGGCCGGCGCCGCCGTCGATCGTGTCGTTGCCGCTGCCGCCAAAGAAGGTGTCGCTGGCGTTGCCGCCCGTGATCCTGTCGTTGCCGCCGCGCGCGAACACGTAGCCGCCCTGGTCCGACAACTGGATGATGTCCGCGCCCGCGCCCGTGTGGATGTTGCGGATGCCGGTCAGCGTGTCGCTGCCGACGTCCGCGCCGGTGGCGACGCCGGTCCGCAGGTTGATGGTGACGCTGGTGGTGATGCCCTCGTACATGACGACGTCGTCGCCGCCGCCGCCGTTGACGGTGTCGTTGCCCTTGCCCGGGCGGAACCAGTTCTGGCCGGCCGAGCCGACCAGTGTATCGGCGAATGCGGAGCCGGTGATGTGCTCGATGCCGACCAGCGTGTCCGTGTTGCCCCAATTGTCCCTGGCGGTGCCCGCTGCCAGGTTGACCGACACGCCGGCCGGGCCGGCCGAATAGTCGACGGTGTCGCCGTACGCGCCGTTGGCGCCGCCATCCATCGTGTCGTTGCCGGCGCTGCCGACGAGGACGTCGTCGCCGGCGCCGCCCGTCATCGAATCCGCGCCCGCGGTGCCGACCAGGCGGTCGTTTTTGGTGTGTCTTTTTAACATCTGGCGCGGGCGCCGAATAGAGAGGGGGTGATGTGGGGGG
>NZ_JBKYMO010000491.1:0-4046 GCF_047302915.1 Massilia sp. CT11-108
CCCTCGGCCCGTACGCGCTGCAGGCCGCCATCGCCGCCTGCCACGCGCGCGCGCTCACACCCGACGCGACGGATTGGGCCCGCATCGCCGCGCTGTACGATGCGCTGTCGCAACTGACGCCGTCGCCCGTCGTGGAACTGAACCGCGCCGTGGCACTGGGCATGGCCTATGGTCCCGACGCGGGCCTGGCCCTCGCCGACGCGCTGCTGGACGTGCCGGCGCTGCGCAACTACCATCTGCTGCCGAGCGTGCGCGGCGACCTGCTGGCGAAACTGGGCCGGCATGCGGAAGCGAAGGCGGAGTTCGAACGGGCCGCCGGCCTCACGCAGAACGAGCGCGAGCAGGCGCTGCTGCTGGAGCGTGCACGGTCGAGTGCGCTACTGGAGAGATAGACCCGTGAACAAAATCGACCTCAAGAAAGACCTCAAGCATTTGTACCAGCCGTCCGCGCGCGACGTTGTGCACGTGGACGTCCCCGCAATCCGCTACCTGATGATCGACGGCACGGGCGATCCGAACACCTCGCCGCACTATGCGCGGGCCGTGGAAGCGCTGTTCTCCGTGTCCTATACGGCCAAGTTCATGGTCAAGAAGGGACCGGCGGCCATCGACTACGCGGTGATGCCGCTGGAAGGCCTGTGGTGGTCGGACGACATGGCGTCGTTCGTCGCCAACGACCGGACGAAGTGGCAGTGGACGATGATGATCCACCAGCCGGCCTTCGTCGACGAGTCGCTGTTGCGCGACGCGATGGCGGAGGTGAAGCGCAAAAAGGGACTGGACACCGTCGACGCGCTGCGGATCGAACGTTTCACGGAAGGCCCGTGCGCCCAGATCCTGCATGTCGGCCCGTTCACCGAAGAGGGGCCGACGATCCAGCGGGTGCACGATTTCATCGAGGCGCGCGGCCGCCTCGCCGGCAAGCACCACGAAATCTACCTGAGCGACATCCGCCGTGCCGATCCGGCCCGGTGGAAGACGGTCATTCGCCAGCCGATGGCGTAGCAGACAGGAACGGCGCCAGTGCCTGCCCGGCCGCGGCCGGATTGACGGCGCGTGCCTGCAGCGCATGCATGGCGACGGCGACGTCGGCCTTGCGGCCGCTGTCGTGCAACAGGGCCTGGTTGTCGGCCATGGCGCGCAGCAGCTGGGTCGTGAGGCGGTCCAGCTCGGGACGGATGGTCTTGCCGAGGTCGGGCGCGTCGTCGAAGCGGCCGGCGCCCTCCGCTTGCCAGCGCTCGTACAGCGCGCGCTGCACCGTCTTGGAGGCTTCGATCTGCGCCCGGAACACGGTGCGGATCCATGCTTCCGGCAGGCCCAGCACGCCGCCCTGGCGCACGGCCGCGGCGATGACTTGTTCCTCGCGCGGCAGGTCTTCGATGGCCGCCTTCGCATTCCACTTGGCCCGCGCCACATCCTGCGCCAGCAGCAGGCGCTGGTCGATGGCCTGGCGCAGCGGCTCCAGCCCCCAGGGGAACGCCAGCCAGCGGTCCAGGCGCCGCGGCACGTCGCCGTCGTCGAGACGTCGCTGCAGCCAGCGGTCGACGTACGTCTTCAGCGCCGCATCACGCGGCAGCAGGATGGCCTTCTCCGCCATGTCGAACGGCGCCTCCGGATGCACCGCGCACAGCTGCGGATGCAGGCGCTGCTGCAAACGGGTTTCGATGGCGTCGGTCATCATCAGGTCGGCCGCACCGCTGACGATCTGGCCGAAGATGGTCACGTTGTCCGGGTACACGATCAGCCGGGCGTGCGGCGCGCGGGCGCGCGCGAAGCGTTCGTTGGTGCCGCCCGGATTGACGATCAGCCGCACCTCCGGCCGGTCGATCTGCGCCAGCGCCTGGTACCGGGCGACGTTCTCGCAGCGTGTGATCGGCGTCTTGCCGTCGTGCAGATACGGCACCGAAAACAGCGCCTGCCGTTGGCGCTCGGCCGTCACCGAGACGCCGCTCAGCGCGAGATCGAACTTGTCCGCCCCCAGGTCGGCCATCAACGTCGGCCAGGTGGTCGGCACCAGTTCCAGCCGCACGCCGAGCGAGCGCGCCAGTTCGCCTGCCAGCTCCACGTCCATGCCGATGAACCCGCCGCCGGTCTGCTGGTAGCTGAAGGGCTTGTAGTCGCCCGTACTGCCCACGCGCAGCACGCCGCGCGCGGCGATGTCGTCCAGCCGGCCGGCCTGCGCCGGCGTCAGTGCAGCTGTCAGCAGGACGGCCATCCCGGCTCTAAAAATCGTTGCTGCGCGCATGCTGTTCCTTTGTCTGTCCGTGGCGGACCGCGCAGCGTAGGACAAGAGAATATGCCTGTCAAGCCGGGCCGAGCACCGCCGCGAGCCCGTCGAAGACGAACGCCGTGAACTGCCGGATCCGCTGCACGCGCCTCAGGTCGGGATGCGTGAGGATCCACACGTCCGTGTCCAGCGCCGGATCGGGATCGGCCAGCCGGACGAGCCCCGGCCGCGCATCCGCAAGCAGGCATAACAGCATGCCGGCGCCGAGGCCGGCCTCGACGGCAGCCGCCATGCCCAGCAGCGAATCCACGCTGGCGGCGATTTTCTCCGCCGGCACGTGCTCGCGCAGCCAGCGGGCCTGGCGCAGGTGCGCGAGGCTGTCGTCGGGCGCGATCCACTCGTGGTCTCCCCGCGGCCGCTGCGCCAGATAGGCCGCCGACGCGTACGGCGCCGTGCGCAGGGTGCCGGCCTTGCGGCCGACGAGGTTGTCCGGCGGCGTGTTCGACGGCCGGATGGCGACGTCCGCATCGCGCTTCGACAAATTCAGGAAGCTGTTGTTGACCGTGATCTGCAACTGGATGCCGGGGTAGCGCACGCGAAAATCCGCCAGCGCCGGCAGCAGCACGGCCATCAGGGTATCGGTCGTCGTGACGCGTATCGTGCCCTGCAGTGCCGCATCCTGGCCGGCCAGCTTCCGCTCGATGTCCTGCATGCCCTCGCCGATCGGGGTCAGCAGCACCTGCAATTCCTCGCCGCTCGCCGTCAGCACGTAGCCGGTCTGGAAGCGCTCGAACAGGCGGACGTCGAGCGCCGTCTCCAGCTTGTCCAGCCGGCGCAGCACCGTCGAGTGGCTCTGGCCGAGCCGGCGCGCGGCGGCCGAGACGGACCCGCTGCCCGCCACCGCCAGAAAGTATTGATAGTCGTCCCAGTCCATGGATGCGCAAAAACAGACAAGCAATGTCTGAACAAATAGAATGTTCATCCATTTTTGCACAAGCTACGCTCTCCCTGTCAATCACAGGAGAGAAGCATGAATACCGCTTATGTCGCCGCTACCCCGAACGGCAGGAAACTCATCATCGCGCTGGAACAACCCGGCCTCGATTACCGGGTCCACCACGTCACCTGCGACGAGCCGGGCATCGCCCCGCGCGACTATCCGGGTCGCGCGGGCCGCGAGCAAGATGCGGAAAGCCTGACATGAATACGATTTATATCGTTATCGCCTTCCTGGCAGGCTGCGGCCTGCCGTTGCAGGCTGCCGCCAATGCGCGCCTGGGCAAGGCCGTCGCGAGCCTGTTCGCCGCCGCGACTGTGCAACTGTTCGTCGCCACCGTCTTGCTGTTCCTGGCCGTCACCGCCGGCGGCGCCCTGCCCGCGCTGGGCCGGCTGGGGCAAGCCCACTGGTGGCAGCTGCTGGGCGGCCTCGCCAGCGCCCTGTTTGTCGTTGCGGGGATCGTGTTCATCCCGCGCATCGGCGCCGTCACCACGATCGGGCTGTTCATCGCGGGGCAAGCGTTCACCTCGCTGCTGCTGGACGGTGCCGGGCTGCTGGGCGTCGCGCAACGGGCGCCCGGACCGTTCACGTGGCTGGGCGCCGCTTGCGTCGCCGCCGGCATCCTGTTGATCGTGCGTGGCCAGCGTCCCGCGGCAGGGGCCCCGCCCCGCCGGATCAAGCCGGCGTGGGTCGCGGCGGCCGCGCTGTGCGGGCCGGCCAGCAGCAATGTAACCGCGGGGGCGCAGGCGCCCGGGGGGGTGTGTTTTTAAAAAAAACGAGCCCCCCCCACCGCGCGGCAGGGGGGGTGGGGGGGGGGGGGTG
>NZ_JBKYMO010000492.1:0-4025 GCF_047302915.1 Massilia sp. CT11-108
GGCGCAGGTGCGTCCGTCGCCAGGCTCCACCTTGCGTGCGGACGCTCCTGCGCAGGGCCGTCCGGCCAAGCCGCGCGAAGGCACCCAACGTTCACGCGAGGAGCGCCCGGCGCGCAAGGACGCGGTGCGCAATCCGCTCCCCCCGATCACCTTCCCGGAAGACCTCCCTGTCTCGGGCCGCCGCGCCGAAATCGCGAAGGCGCTGATGGAGAACCAGGTGGTGATCGTGTCCGGCGAAACCGGCTCGGGCAAGACGACGCAGCTGCCGAAGATCTGCCTGGAGCTGGGTCGCGGCGAAAAGGGCATGATCGGCCACACGCAGCCGCGCCGCATCGCCGCGTCGTCGACCGCGAAGCGCATCGCGTTCGAACTCGGTTCGCCGTTGGGCGAGCACGTGGGCTACAAGGTCCGCTTCAACGACACGCTGTCGCCCGGCGCCTGGGTCAAGCTGATGACGGACGGTATCCTGCTGGCCGAAACCCAGACCGACCCGCTGCTCAAGGCCTACGACACGATCATCATCGACGAGGCGCACGAACGCAGCCTGAACATCGACTTCCTGCTCGGCTACCTGAAGGAGATCCTGCCGCGCCGGCCGGACCTGAAGGTGATCATCACGTCCGCGACGATCGACGCCGACCGCTTCGCGCGCCACTTCGGCACGCCGGAAAAGCCGGCACCCGTCATCGAAGTGTCGGGCCGTTTGTACAAGGTCGAGGTGCGTTACCGCCCGGTCGAACGCGACCAGGAATTCGCACCCGCCGCCGACGGTAAATCGATGTCGAAAGCGCAGGCCGCGCGCGACAAGCGCGACCTGATGGATGCCGTCGTCGACGGCGTCGACGAATTGTGCCGCCTGGGCCAGGGCGACGTGCTCGTGTTCCTGCCGGGCGAGCGCGAGATCCGCGACTGCGCCGAGGCGCTCCGAAAACACCATCCGCCGCACGTGGAAATCCTGCCGCTGTTCGCGCGACTCTCCGTCGAAGAACAGGACCGCGTGTTCCGCACGACGAACGCGCGCCGCATCGTCCTCGCGACGAACGTGGCCGAGACGTCGCTGACGGTGCCCGGCATCCGCTACGTCGTCGACGCCGGCCTGGCGCGCGTAAAACGCTACAGCTATCGCAACAAGGTCGAGCAGCTGCAGGTCGAGGCGATCTCGCAGGCCGCCGCCAACCAGCGCGCGGGCCGTTGCGGCCGCGTCGCGGACGGCGTCTGCATCCGTTTATATGAGGAAGACGATTTCCTGCAGCGGCCGAAATTCACGGACCCGGAGATCCTGCGCTCGTCGCTGGCGGCCGTCATCCTGCGCATGAAGTCCCTGCACCTGACGGACGTGGAGACCTTCCCGTTCGTCGAACCGCCGCAGGGCCGCGCCATCGCCGACGGCTACCAGCTGCTGCAGGAACTGGGCGCCGTCGACGACGCCAACGAGCTCACGGCGATGGGCCGCAAGCTGGCCAAGCTGCCGCTCGACCCCCGCGTGGGCCGCATGATCCTGGCCGCCGTCGACAACGTGTGCCTGACCGAGATGCTGATCATCGCATCCGCGCTGTCCGTGCAGGACCCGCGCGACCGGCCGATGGAATACCAGCAGCAGGCCGATGAGAAGCACAAGAAGTTCGCCGACGAAAAGAGCGAATTTTTGAGCTTCCTGAAGATCTGGCGCTGGTTCGAGCAGGCCATCGAGCACAAGAAGACCAACCGCCAGCTGCAGGACAACTGCCGCGAGAACTTCCTGTCGCAGGTGCGCCTGCGCGAGTGGCGCGACGTGCACTCGCAACTGCTCACGATCGTGAAGGAGCAGGGCTGGCGCCTGAACGACACCCCGGCCACGTACGAGCAGCTGCACATGGCGCTGCTGACCGGTTTGCTCGGCAATATCGGCTACAAGATGGAAGACGAGGGTGGACAAACCGGCGGCGCCTATCTTGGCGCGCGCGGCATCAAGTTCCACATCTGGCCCGGTTCCACACTCGGCAAGAAGGCCGGCAAATGGATCATGGCGGCGGAACTGGTCGAGACGACGCGCCTGTACGCGCGCTGCATCGCCCAGATCCAGCCGGAGTGGGTCGAGAAGATCGGCGGCCACCTGCTGAAAAAATCGTGGGGTGAGCCGCGCTGGGAAAAGCGCACGGCGCAGGTCACGGCGAGCGAGCGCGCGACGCTGTACGGCATCGTCGTCTATAGCCAGCGCCGCATCAACTACGCGCAGCACAACCCGCTTGACGCGCGCGAGATCTTCATCCGCGACGCACTGGTCGGCGGCGATTACGAGACGCGTTCGCCCTTCTTCGCGCACAACCACAAGCTGATCAAGGAAATCGAGAACCTCGAACACAAGTCGCGCCGCCTGGACGTGCTCGTGGACGACCAGCTGATCCATGCGTTCTACGATAGCGAGATCCCGTCGGACGTGGTGAACGGTGCGGGTTTCGAGAAGTGGTACAAGGACGCGTCGCGCGACAACCCCAAGCTCCTGTACCTGAACCGCGAAGAACTGATGCGCCACGAAGCGGCGGGCGTCACGACGGAGCTGTTCCCGAAGACGATGAACGTCACCGGCATCGAGATGGGCCTGTCGTACCACTTCGAACCGGGCAGCCCGCGCGACGGCGTGACCCTGACCGTGCCGCTGTTCGCGCTGAACCAGATCCCGCGTGAGCGCGCGGACTGGCTCGTGCCGGGCATGCTGAAGGAAAAAGTGCAGCTGCTATTGAAGTCCCTGCCGCAGAAGCTGCGCCGCCACTGCGTGCCGCTGCCGGAGTACGCCGCGCGCTTCTTCGAGCGCAACGAGGACCCCGTGCGCTTCGGCCGCGGCGACCTGATCGACGCGCTCATTGCCGACATCCACGCGCAGACGGGCGTGCGCGTGATGACGACGGACTTCAAGCTGGAGACCTTGCCGGCCCACCTCTTCATGAACTTCAAGGTGGTCGACGAACACGGCCGCCAGCTGGACATGGGCCGCAACCTGGCGACGTTGCAGGCCGAGTTGGGCGGCCAGGCGCGCCAGAGTTTCCAGCGCATGGCGGAGACGGCCCGGCAGCGGCGAAAGGCAAGCCCGCACCGGCCGCACCCGCTGCGCCGACCGCCCACACGAACATCACCGGCTGGACGTTCGGCGAGCTGCCGGAACTGCTGGAGATCACGCAGGGGAAGATCACGCTGATCGGCTTCCCCGCGCTCGTGGACAAGGGCACGTACTGCGACCTGGAAGTCTTCGACGACCCGAACGTGGCGGCGCGCACGCACCGCATCGGCCTGCGCCGCCTGTTCGCGCTGCAGTTCAAGGACCAGCTGAAATTCGCGGAAAAGAACGTGCCGGGCCTGCAGCAGATGGGCATGCAGTTCATGTCGGTAGGTACGCCGGAAGAGCTGCGCGAGCAGATCGTCAACAAGGCCATCGAGATCGCCTGTTTGCAGGATCCGCTGCCGATCGACGCGGCCTCGTTCAACAAGCGCAAGGACGAGGGCAAGGGCCGCATCGGCCTGCTGATCAACGAGACGGCGCGCCTCGCCGGCCAGATCCTCGCGGAGTTCCACGGCCTGCCGAAGCGCCTGCAAGGCCTGCCGCCGGCCGTTGCGAGCGACATGCAGGCGCAGTTGCAGGGCCTCGTGCACAAGCGCTTCATCGCGGAGACGGAGTACAGCCAGCTGGCGCACTTCCCGCGCTACCTGAAGGCGATGAACGTGCGCCTGGAAAAACTGCGCGGCAATCCGGCGCGCGACGCGCAGCTGATGGCGGAGTGGCAGACGGCGGCGACGCAGTTCCAGCGCACGGTGAAGAACCAGCCGCTGAAGAACCTCGACCCGCGCATGATCGAGTTCCGCTGGATGCTGGAAGAACTGCGCGTGTCGCTGTTCGCGCAGGAGCTGCGTACGCCGATGCCGGTGTCTTCCAAGCGCCTGCAGAAAGTGTGGGAGTCGATGCTGCGCTAGTCAACACCGGGGTGGGGGGCCCCGGTTTTGGTATTTGGCCAAAAAAGGGGGGGGGCCCGCCGGGTTGTTGAGGTTGGAGAAGA
>NZ_JBKYMO010000493.1:0-4012 GCF_047302915.1 Massilia sp. CT11-108
CGCGGCCGTGCCTTCGTCCAGCATCGACGCGTTGGCGATGCCCATGCCGGTCAGGTCGGTGATGACCTGCTGGAAGTTCAGGATGGCTTCCAGGCGGCCCTGCGAGATCTCCGGCTGGTATGGCGTGTACGCGGTGTACCAGGCCGGGTTTTCGAAGATGTTGCGCAGGATGACGGGCGGCGTGTGGGTGCCGTAGTAGCCCTGGCCGATCAGCGACTTCATGACCTTGTTCTGCGCCGCGATGCCTTTCAGCTTCGCGAGTGCGGCCTGCTCGGGCAGCGGCTCGAAGAACTGGCCCAGGTCCAGCTTGTCCTTGCGGCGGATGTTGGCGGGAACGACGGCGTCGATCAGCTCGGCACGCGAGGCGTAGCCGAGGACGGACAGCATGGCCGCCTGTTCGGATGCGGACGGGCCGATGTGGCGCGGGATGAAGCCATCGCGTGCTTCGAGTTGGGTCAGGCTGGTGCGGGTCATGATGGGAGACGAAATGAAAGAATCGGCGCGTGAGGTACCACTCCGTCGCCCCCGCGCAGGCGGGGGCCCAAGTTCAGCGTGCGCGGCAGCTCGAACTTGGATTCCCGCCTCCGCGGGAATGACGGTCAATCAAATCAGCCTTCGGTGGCCTTGCCGTAAGCAGCCGCATCCAGCAGGCCATTGACGGCGGCCGGATCCGACGGCTGCAGCTTGAACAGCCACGCATCGTAGGCGTTCGCGTTGATCGAGTCCGGCGCGTCGGCCGTGGCCTGGTTCACCGCGGTGACGGTGCCCGAGACCGGGGCGTAGATGTCGCTGGCCGCCTTGACGGACTCGACGACGGCGGCGTCATCGCCGGCGGTGAAGGCCTTGCCGACCTGCGGCAGTTCGACGAACACGATGTCGCCCAGGGCGTCCTGCGCGTATTCGGTGATGCCCACGGTCAGGGTGCCGTCGGCCTCCTGGCGGACCCACTCGTGGGACTCGGTGTACTTCAGGTCGGCTGGGATGTTCATGTGCGTAACTCCGTAGTGATGGATGGTGCGGTAAGTATAGTGTTGTTTGTTCAGGAAGCGAGGATCTTGCCGTTACGCACGAACGGCAGTTTGACGACGGATGCCGCCAGTTTCTTGTCGCGGATTTCCACGTGGACCGTGTCGCCGATCGCGACGTCGACCGGCACGCGCGCGAGCGCGATCGCCTGCTGCATCGACGGGCTGAACGTGCCGCTCGTGATTTCGCCGGCATTGCCGGATGCGGCCACGACTTTCTGGTGGGCGCGCAGGATGCCGCCTTTTTCGCGCAGGATCAGGCCGACGAATTGCTGCGTCTGGCCGTTTTTCCGCAGGGCGGATTTGCCGATGAAGTCGCGCTCGGCGTTGAGGTCGACGGTCCAGGCGAGGCCGGCGTCCAGCGGCGAGACGTTGTCGTCCATGTCCTGGCCGTACAGATTCATGCCCGCTTCCAGGCGCAGCGTGTCGCGCGCGCCGAGGCCGGCCGGCTTGACGCCGGCGGCGGCGAGGGCGTTCCACAGCGCCTCGACCTGGCTGGCCGGCACGCCGATCTCGAAACCGTCTTCGCCCGTGTAGCCGGTGCGCGCGACCATCAGTTCGCCGAACGGGGTGTCGTGCACGATCACGGCGTTGAACGGCTTCAGGCCTTCCGACGGGGCCTGCGTCTGCGGCACGACCTGCCACGTTTTCGCGCGGGCGTTCGGGCCCTGCACGGCGACGAGGGCGATGCCGTCGGCGCTCAGGTCGGCGCGGCGCGGGGTGATCGTCAGGCCGCTATTGGTGGCGTCGTTCTGCTGGCTGATCCAGGCGACGTCCTTCTCGGCCGTGCCGGCGTTGACGACGAGGCGGAACCAGTCTTCGGCGAAGTAGTAGACGATCAGGTCGTCGATGACGCCGCCCTGCGGGTTCAGCATGCACGAGTACAGGGCCTTGCCCGGTGCCTGCAGCTTGTCGACGTTGTTGGCCAGCAGGCCGCGCAGGAAGGCGCGCACGTTCGCGCCTTTCAGGTCGACCACGCACATGTGCGACACGTCGAACATGCCGGCATCGCCGCGCACGGCATTGTGTTCTTCGATCTGGGAGCCGTAGTTGACGGGCATGTCCCAGCCGCCGAAGTCGACCATCTTGGCGCCGGCGGCACGGTGTACGGAATTGAGCGGGGTCGCTTTGAGCGTCATGGATCGTTCCTCGGCAGAAAATGGGTTCGCGCACGCGGATGCCCGCATGCTCTCGCACCCCTCTGTCCTCGGTACCTGAGAGATAGCGACAAGGTGTTGTCGCCTGCCCCTTCGGTGGGCCTGTGAAGGCCGCTCTCCAGAGTTGGTCCACTGCGCGTTGCGCAGCAGCCCCTGACCGGTCCGGTTGCCTGAGAGTTTTTGGGTAATGCCCCTTCGGCGGCAGCCTGCGCTGCGCTCTCCCGGTCAAGACTGCGAAGTCTATGTCAGTGGTGACGGGAAGTCAATCGGCCGGGGAGGGCTCACACGATTGCCATGAGGCACCACGGACATGCGGACGTGTTTTGTTACACTTGCTCTACGACCTTTCTGACGGAAGAGACCCACTATGAGCGAAGATCCTGGAAAACAGAAAGTAGGGTGGTTCACCCTGTCCGGCGACGTGAACAGCGACATGGTGCATCGTGTCTTCGAGGCGGTGGCCGGCATGAACGACGACGGCATCGAGACGGCGCACATCCTCCTGCAGTCGAACGGGGGCTATGTCAGCGACGGCCTGTGCCTGTACAACTTCCTGGCCAATGCCCCCGTCAATTGCGTCATGTACAACGGCGGCGCTGTCGCGTCGATCGCGGTGATCCTGTTCCTGTCGGGCCAGCAGCGCTATGCGAGCGAGACAGCGCGCTTCATGATCCACAAGTCGCATGCGACAGCTTCGCCCGGCTCGCGTCCGGATGCGCTGAACATCATCGTCGAGGGCCTGCGCGCCGACGATGCGCGCACGGAATCCATCCTGCGCAAGCACATCGAGCTGACGCCCGAACAGTGGGGCATCCACCAGTACGGCGACCTGCACCTGAACGCGCGCGACGCCAAGGCGGCGGGCATGATCGACGAGGTGCGCGATTTCGCGCCGCCCAAGGGCTCGTACCTGCGCAACATCTGATGAACAAAGAGCCTGTCGCGGTCGTCCCGCGCCAGGCTCTTTCGACCTTCCGGAAAGCGCTGCAATCAGCGCTTGCTGTCGTTCTTGTGGCTTTGACGGCCAGCCTCGGCATGCTGCTCCGGGGTGCCGCCGCGGGTGCCGCCCGAGCCGCCCGAACGCGAGCCCGAACCGGAGCCCGACTGCTTGTTGCCGTCGTTCTTGTGGCTTTGCTGACCAGCCTTGACGTGTTGTTCGTGGGAGCCGCCCTGGTTACCCGAGCGCGAAGAATTCTTGTTCGAAGCCATGATCATTCCTTTCGATAGTGGAGATGTCCTGCTTACCGAAGCGATTTCGGTATTGCAATGATGCGAGCGCGACAATTGAACGGGTATCGGATCACCTCTTGACCACTTGTAGGACTACAGGCATTACGCTAGCAATAATTTTCTTCGCTAACACGTATTTTGCATATTCTTATTCGCCGGCAATCGTGTCTTGCGACGCAGCATAGCGTTTTTGGTCGTTCGATGGTCTCTTCAATAGCATAAGCATTTTCCTGAACGTGGCGCTGGCCGATCGATTTTAATTGCCACTTGGAAATTATGTGCCACAATAGAAGAACCATGTCTTCCAGCCCCGTCCAGACCCCGGCCGCCCGCAAGGCCGCGTCGTCGCAGCAGGCGACGCTGGATGCGCTCGCCGGTATCGCAGACACCTGGGTCAAGGAGCAACTGGCGGCGATGACGGCCCGCATGGCCGCGGCACTGGGCGACCTGACCCGTCACAATGGCGACCCGCAGGACGTCCAGCGGCGCGTGAAGGCGGCCCGCCTGCTGAAGGACAATGCATACGCCTTCTTCCACCTGGCATCCGGCGCGACCGCCCTGGCGGGGGGGGGGGGGGGGGGGGGCCCCGCGCGCCCCCCC
>NZ_JBKYMO010000494.1:0-3990 GCF_047302915.1 Massilia sp. CT11-108
GTCGACGTGCCCGTGGCCGTGCCGCTGCTGCCTGTCTCGCCGCCGCCGCTGCTGCCGCTGCTGCCCATGCCGCCGCCGCGCCAGGAACTGCACGCGGACAGCCCGACTGCCAGCGCCAGCAAGCCCGCCAGGAAGACGCTCTGGTGTTTTTGCTTCATGATCAACTCCTTCTGATGGGATAGTGTCAGGTTAGATGAGTGACGATGCCGCGTGCCACTTTGGTAAGAGGCGTGTTCGGTATCGGCGTTCAAACTGCCTGTCGTTGAACATGAGCCACGTCAAAGTCGTGGCGCGCCGGCTCAGCGTCCGGCGTCGACGGTGGCGCGCGCTGCCAGCAGGGCCATCACGCTGCCCACCACGATGGCGGCGCTGACGTCGACGGCCCAGTCGCGCACGCTGGCGCCGCGGTAGGGAAAGAAACTTTGCACGTATTCGTCGCCCGCGCCCATCGCCGCGACCGCCAGCACGGCCTTGCAGGCGCGTGCGAGCGGCGTGCCGCGGCTGCCGCTGAACCACAGCGCAGCCAGCACGGCATAGGCGATCGAATGCAGGACGGCTCCCGGTGCGTAGGCGGCGATATCGGCGCGGGCGCCTGGAACGTTGCCGACCGTAATGATTGTCACATACACCAGGACGGCTCCGGCAAGGCACAGCAGGCGCACGCGCGGGTTCTGCAGGAAGGCGAATAAAGGCATCGTCATGGCAAGGCAGCTCGGAAAAACGCTCACCTTACCATGCTCGTTGTGCACGTGCACATGACACGTGTGCCGGCCTCAGATCGTGAGGGCTGGCGCGCCGTTCGGGTAGTGGGCGTCGAAACAGCTGGCGCAGTCGGCGCAGAACAGGTGGGCCACGCGCACCGAGGACTGGCGCAGGACCAGTTTCAAGTGGCCGCTCTGGCATTTGGGACAGATCTCCCGGACGCTGCCGAAAGTCAGTACGTGAAGAGGTTGCCCTTCATCGTCGAGGTGGTCGATGACCATCCGCGGATTGAGCTCGCTGAGAACCAGGCAGTCTTCCGGTTCCGCATGGCGGCGGCGCGATGGTTCGGGGTGCTGCTGGGGTGGCGACATCGTCTCAGGTACAGGTAAAGTCATTGGACCGGCTCCTTGGAATAGTCTTGTCCCCACGCGACTGGAAAAATCGCGAGGCGCGAATTTCATCATAGCGGAAACCTGAGATGGTTCAAGTACGACAACGAAAGAACTGTGCAGTGCGTGGCGAACACAACAACAAGGATACGGAACAAAAAAATGCCCGCCAACGGAGGACGGGCACAACCCAAGATCGGGCCAAGAGACGCAGAATCCGGTGCGGTGTGCCGCGAGCGACACACCTTCTGCGATCACGCATATCGGTTGCGTGTATGCAGATGAACTCAGTATAAAGACACAATGTGAAAGGGTGATGACACATATCAAGGGTGTGCCCCTTTGTGCCGGAACGTTTTCGGATGGGACCGGTCACGTCGCGTGACGCCGATAAAAAAAAAGCCCGCTGTTAGCGGGCTTCAAACTATTTTCTTGGAGGAGAATAGTGGAGACAGGTGCCATTATGTTGCGGTGCGATATATGTGTCCAATGATGAATTCGGATACCTGGTATTACCCCGGGTGATAATGGTTCAGCTCGCTATTCATTCTTGACGGGCACCGTGTAGTTCAGCGCCATGCGGCCACCGTCCGCATACAACGTCTGGCCCGTCATGTACGACGCATCGTCGCTGGCGAGGAACGCGGCGATGGCGGCGATTTCTTCCGGTTCGCCGCAGCGGCCCAGCGGCGTGCGCGACAGGATCGTGTGGCGCGCCTCCGGGCTGCCCAGCACGGCCTGCTTCGCCAGTTCCGTCAGGATCGTGCCCGGGCCGATCGCATTGACGCGGATGCCGTGCTGGGCCAGGCTGATGGCCATCACGCGCGTGAGCTGGTTGACGCCGCCCTTGGACACCACGTACGGGATCTGGTTTGGAATCGTCAGTTCCGCGTTCACGCTCGACATGTTGATGATGCACCCGCGCTGTTGCGTATCGTTGCGCTTGACCATTCCGCGCGCGACGGCCTGGCTGCACAGGAACATGGACTTCAGGTTGATGCGCAGGACGCGGTCGAAATCCTCCTCGTCGAGGTCGAGGAAATCGGCCGCATGCGTGACGCCGGCATTGTTGACGAGGATGTCGACGTGGCCGAACGCGGCCAGCGTGGCGGCGACCATCGCGTCGACTTCGGATTTGATGCTCACGTCCGCCTGGAAGAAGCGGGCAGTGTCGCCCAGCGCCTCGGCCGCGGCCGCGCCTTCGGGCCGCACGTCGACGAGCATCACGCGCGCGCCCTCGCGCACGAGGCGTTCGGCGCACGCCAGGCCGATGCCCTGGCCGGCGCCGGTGACGATGGCGGTTTTCCGGGTGAGTTTCATGGATGTCCTCGCTGCTGCAATGAAAAGCCGCCATTCTAGCGGGCCCCGTCAATCGCTCCAGTCTCCGGAGGCGCCGCCGCCGTCGAAGCTGCCGCCGTCGCCGGAGAAGTCGCTGCTGCTGTCCGAGCTGCTGCTGTCGTTGCTGCCGAAGGCGAAGGCAGGGGCGCTGTCGACGTATGTCGTGTCGCGTGGCGCGCGGCGGACCGGTCGCGATGTGCGGCGGGAACGCCTGTCGGCACGGATCGCGATGAACGCCACGATGATGACAGTGAGACCAGCCACGGCGAAGAAGGCCAGCACGATGTAACCGTCCATCTCCGACCTGGTGTGCCGCCGCGGCGCCATGAACGACGCCTGGTCGAGCAGCAACGCGATGGCGCCCACGCCCGCGTGGAGGCCGCCATACCAGTCGTGCTGGCGGAAATACGGCGCGATCGTGTCTTGCAGGATGCGCTTCGATTGCGCGTCCGTGAGCACGCCTTGCACGCCACGCCCGGCTTCGATGCGCAGCCGGCGCAACGCCTTCGGATTGTCCTTCGCGACGATCAACAGCACGCCATCATCGATGCCGACGCGCCCGGGCTTCCACGCGTCGGCGACACGGATGCCGTACTGCTCGATGGCTTCCGGTTCGGTGGACGCCACGATCAGCACGGCGATCTGGCTGCCCGTCTTCGTTTCGTAGTAGGCCAGCGCGCTTTCCAGTTGCTGGCGCTGATCCGGCGTCAGCATGCCGACCTCGTCGGTGACGCGCGTCCGCAGCGGCGGGACAGGTTTGAACGGCGCTTGCGCGCGCGCGTGACAGGCCAGCAGGAGTAGCAGCATCCAGACCCACAGCAAGCGCGGCAGAGTATTCATCGCATGGCCTCGTTCAACGACGTCGACGGGCCGCGACGTCATCAAAGCATCACGGGCCGATCCGGCAATTCATTCGGCCGCGCACCCCCGGACGGGAAATGCTGGCGCAGCAGCTGGTTCACCTGGGCGATCGCGGCCAGGGTCGCCGCGTGGAACTCGCCGCGGGCGAAGCCGCGCGTCATCGTGTCGCACACGCCTTGCCACGTGGCCGCGTCGATCTTGCGGTCGATGCCCCGGTCGGCAATGATATCGACCTTCCGGTCGGCAAGATTTACGTAGATCAACACTCCGCAATTGTCTTCGGTATCCCAGATGCCATAGTCGGCGAACAGGGCGATGGCGCGCTGGCGGGTGGTCACGCCGGCCCACGCGAGCGACAGCGGCATGCCTTTTTCGACGATCAGCCGCACTTCGCCGCGATGCGTCTGTTCGCCCCCCGTGATGGCTTCCGCGATCGCCGTGAGGGCTTCCGGCGGGAACGCGCGCTCGGCTTCGTTGCGCGTGCTGAGTAGATGGCGCAGGGCGCGCCGCAGGCGGTTCGGTTCCTCCATCACCAGTCTCCCGAGGCGCCGCCGCCGTCGAAGCTGCCGCCACCACCGCCCGAAAAGCCGCCGCCGCCGCCATCCGAAAAGCCGCCAGAAAAGCCGCCGCCGCCGCGCCAGCGGTCGTTGTCGTGCTGGTGGGCCGCGTTGGCGAGGATGTTGCCGAGGATGAAGCGGGT
>NZ_JBKYMO010000495.1:0-3981 GCF_047302915.1 Massilia sp. CT11-108
GGCCGGCGTGGCCGCATCGGCCAGTGTGCCGCGGGCGACGACGACGCCGTCGCGCGCCAGCTCCCAATCGAACGCGAGATGCGACAGGTCGCGGAAATCGTAGCGGTTCACGACCTCGATGCTGCCTGCTGCCGGGTCGCCTTCGAACACGACGGGCGAATAGACCTTCTGCAGTTCATAGTATTCCGGATCCGGTGTGCGGTCCGAGCGCACGACGCCGTCGCCGACGACGCTGTTGTCGCCCCGCTCCGGGTTCAGGTCGAAGCCGGACGCCCAGTACGTGCGGCCCTTGTCGTCCTTCGCGATGATGCTCTGGTCGACCCAGTCCCACACGAAGCCGCCCTGCAGCTTGCGGTGCGCGCGGATGACCTGCCAGTAGTCCTCCAGGTTGCCCAGCGAATTGCCCATCGCATGGGCGTATTCGCACTGGATCATCGGCTGGCGGAAGTTCGGGTCGAGCGCGTAGTCCGCCATCTTCTCGATGTCGTCGTACATGGGCGCGTAGATGTCGACGTAGGCGTTCGGCAGGTGTTCCTCGCCGATGGTGCCGTGGCCCAGGTAGCTGATCAAACGCGTCGGATCGTTCTTGCGGATCCACGCGGCCGCGTTCTCGAAGTTCGGCCCCGTGCCGGCCTCGTTCCCCAGCGACCAGAAGATGACCGACGGCGAATTCTTGTCGCGTTCCACCATGCGCGAGATGCGGTCCAGGTGCGCGATGCGCCAGTGCGGCTTGTAGCCCAGCTGGATCGCGGCGCGCTTCTGCGGGTCGCCCGCCTGGTCGCCCTTCTCCATGTAGCCGTGCGACTCGAGGTCCGCCTCGTCCATGATGTACAGGCCGTATTCGTCGGCCAGGTCGTACCAGCGCGGATCGTTCGGGTAATGCGACGCGCGCACGGCGTTCACATTGGCCCGCTTCATCAATTCGATGTCCTTGCGCATCGACGCCATCGACATCACGCGGTACGTATGGGGGTCGTGCTCGTGGCGGTTGACGCCCTTGATCATCACCCGCTTGCCGTTCACGCGCACTTCGCCGTCCGCGATCTCCACCGTGCGGAAGCCGATGCGGCGCGACGTCGCCGACACCAGCCGGCCCTGCGCATCCGTCACCTCCACGAGCAGCGTGTACAGGTTCGGCGTCTCGGCCGACCAGGGTTTCACGGCGGGGACCGCGCCGGCCAGGACGACCTTGCGGTCGCCACCCGGCGTGCCTTTCACGCGCAGCACTTCGCGCGTGCCGTCCAGCACCCGCGCCTCCACGTCCACCCTGGCCGGCGCACCCGCCATCTCGGCGACGAGTTCGAAGCGGCCGTCGCGGTAATTGGCCTTGTCCAGCCCCGCCGTCACGCGGTAGTCGCGCAGCCGCGTCTTCGGTTCGGCATACACGTACACGCTGCGTTCGATGCCGTTGACGCGCCAGAAGTCCTGGTCTTCCAGGTACGAGCCGTCCGCCCAGCGATACAGTTCGATGGCGATCGTGTTGCGGCCCGGGCGCACGTAGCGGGTCAGGTCGAATTCGGAAGGCAGCTTGGAATCCTCGGAATAGCCGACCTTCTGACCGTTGACCCACACGTAATAGGCCGCACCGGCCGCGCCGATCTGCAGGAACACGTCGCGGCCGTTCCACGCGGCGGGCACGTCGAACTCGCGGCGGTACGAGCCGACTTCGTTCAGGTCATGCGGGATGAACGGCTCGTTGGCGGGGAACGGATAGCGGATGTTCGTGAAGATCGGCTTGCCGTAGCCCTGCGTCTGCAGCATGCCGGGCACCTGGATCTGGCCCCACTTGCTCACGTCGTACGACAGCTTGTAGAAATCCTTCGGGCGCGTTTCCGGGGTCTTCGAGTACGCGAATTTCCAGGTGCCGTCCAGCGACAGGAAATACTGCGACGCGGCCTTGTCGCCGGCCAGCGCTTTCTCGCGCGATTCGAAATTGAAGAACGTCGCCTTCATCGGCTCGCGGTTGACCGCGACCACTTCCGGCTGCTCCCACTCGGCCGGTGTCGGCTGCGCGGCCAGCGCGGGCAAGGCCGCCGTCGCCAGCAGCACGGCCGCGATGATGTTCGTGGATTCCATGTCTCTCCTGTGTCGTTATTGTTATGGTTGTTGTGTCAGCGGAAGCGCAGTCCGTCGACGAAACCGTTCACCTCGAGCAGCCCCGCCTCGGGCGCGGTGAGGCGCCTGCCGCCCACGGTCACGTTCTCGATCGTCACGTTCTTGACCTTGCGCGTGGCATCGAGGCCCGTGATGGCGGATGCGCTCGGCGAACCCTTGCCCGTGTAATGGATGTTGCGCATGGTGACGTTCTCGATGCCCAGCCCCGGGCTCGTGTTGTACTTGGCCGTGTACGCGATCTTCAGGTTGAAGAGCTTGCCTTCCTCGATGCGGTCGACCCGGATGTCCTCGAACACGACGTCGCGCACCAGGTTGTCGTCGCCCGCCATGATGCCCAGGGCGCCCTCGTATTCCGGGTCGTCCTCGTCATGGTCGAGGATATCGATGTTCGAGAAGCGCAGGCGCTCCAGCACCTCGCTCTGCGGGTGCGCCGGCGTCGGCGTATTGCCGTGGATGCCGATCATGACGGCGTGCGCGATGTCGGCCCACAGGGTCGTGTCCCGGACCTGCACGTCGCGCGTATTGCCCCAGATGTCCCAGCGGTGGTTGTAGAACGTCAGGCAGTCGTCCGACGTGCGCACGAAGCTGTCCGCGATCGTCACGCGCTCGCATGCGAAGTGGCCGATGCCGTCCGACCACTGGCCGGCCCCGATCGTGCGGATATTCGTCTCGGCGAGGTCCTGCGACATGATGCAGCGCATCGTGCCGTGCGGCTGGTTGATGGCGATCGGACCGTCGATCGCGATGTTGCGCGAATTCCGGATGGTCGTCACGTCGGTGCCGTCGAACAGGCCGTCGCTGAACACTTGCACGTCCTCGACGCCCTCGATCACGAGCGGGCTTTTCAGGATTGCGGCGCCGTGGATGTATACCTTCGTGTGCGAGCGCAGGCGGAAGTCGCCCTTGTGGATGCCCGGTCCGAAGAACACGATGGGCTGCGTGAAGTCGGGCGCCGTGCCCGTTCCGATGTCGTTCGATGCCAGGTTCGCGGGCACGGCCGGCATGTCGGCCCGGATCGCGTGCGTGAACACGTGCAGGTTGTGCAGGCGGTCGTCGTCGAATTCCACGCTCAGGTTCTCCGGACGGCGCAGCGTGAAATACACGACACCGTCGCGCACAACCGGCTTGACGCCCTTCGCATCCGGCCGCACCGCCACTTTCGAAAACGTGCCGTTGTTCTTCTGGACCGCCACTTCCGCCGTGCCGTCGAAGTTGAAGTAGACCATCGAGGCATCCTGCGGCTTGTCCAGGTCGACCTTCACGTCGTACTCGTACAGGTCCTGCCACTGCCCGCCGGGCACGCGCACGCGCACCGTGTAGTCGTCGTTATGGTGGGTGTAGCGGATGGGATTCGGGAACGGGTGCACCTGCAGCCGGTTCTCGATGGCGTGGGCGGCATCGGCAGCGAGGCATCCCAGCAGGACGGCAAGCGGCGCGGCGCAGCGGCGCGCGAACGCACGTAACGTGAACAACGGATCGTCTCCTTTGCCCGTGGTGCGGCTCGTGCCGCCGCCGGGCTTGTCATTTGATTTGGTATCGATAACTTGGCCAGTTATATCACATCCGGGAACGATGTCAAGACCTCTCCGAGCTCCTGGCGCCCGACCTACGATACCGGCACATCATAACGGTGGCGGTGGCGCCGCAGGCATGCCTTTTTTATCGAAATGGATATGTTTTGGACATGGCAGCGTGGTTGATCCAGGTCGCGGTTAACGATAACAAAACAGATGCATACGTGCTAGCATCGGCGCGGCAGTACGGCAGCACCTTCGATCGCAGTTCAACATTCGCCTGCATGGCATGGAGACTACCAATGAAAAAAATGGAACCGAACGACTGCAACGCCCCCGCCCTGACCCCGGC
>NZ_JBKYMO010000496.1:0-3961 GCF_047302915.1 Massilia sp. CT11-108
GTGCTGCCCGGCAGCACCGACCGGATGGCGGCCTGGACCGGCTGGGCGCCGCTGCGGCGCCGGCTGCGGCTGCTGCAACAGGATGCGGCGCAGGTGGCGCTGTGCCATGGCGTGATCGATAGCGCGCTCGGGCGGACGATGCATCGATCCACTTCAAAAACCGTGGACGCCGGATGGAACTAAACACGTCGCGATCCGCTCTGTAATTCATGATCCTGGCGCGGAAACGCCATCATGAACACCTCCAAGCCACTTACCGGAAAACGCATCGCAGTCCTGGCCGCCGACGGATTCGAACAGGCGGAACTCAAGACGCCGCTGGCAGCCCTCGCCGACGGCGGCGCCGATGTGACATTGATCTCGCTGCGGCGCGGGCGGATCCGCGGCGTGCACATGCACCAGCCCGGCGATCTCGTGCGCGTCGGCAAGGCCATCGACGACGCGCAGGCCGCCGACTACGACGGCCTGCTCGTCCCCGGCGGCTACATCAGCCCCGACAGCCTGCGCCAGTCCGCCCAGGTGCGAGCGTTCGTGCGGCAGTTCGACGCGGCAGGAAAGCCCATCGCCCTGCTGTCCCAGGCGCCCTTGATCCTCGTGTCGGCCGGGCTCGCGCCGCGGCGCACGCTGACGTCGTGGCCGGGCATCCGCGACGACGTCGTCAACGCGGGCGCGACCTGGCTCAACCAGGACGTGGTGCGCGACGCGCACGTGCTGTCGTGCCGCGGCACGCAAGACCTGGCCGCGTTCGTACAGGCGTTGACGCCCTTCTTCGCGGGCGAACCGGCGACGCAGGCCAACGCGGCCGAGGCGCGATCGGACCCGGCGCAGGACAAGCCGCTGGAACAGCCGAACCAGTCGCTCCGCTGGCTCGCGGCGCCGTCGTTCGGGACGATGCTCAGCCTGGCGCTGCTGGGCGTGGGCGTCGTGGCCGCGCAGCGCGCACGGCAAAAGACCGCCTCCGCGGACGCGCCCGCGGAAGACGCTAGTGCTCGCGCACGAGATTGAACTGCCGGGCCTGGCGCTTGTAGTCGGCCACGGCCTGGTGGATGTAGCGGGTCAGTGCATCACCCGTCAGCGCGAGCGGATACAGGCCGATTTGCGCGCGCATCTGCGCGAACTCGGGCGCCGACTCGATGCGGTCGAACGCCTGCACCCAACGGCGGTAATCCGCATCGGACACGTCCGGCCCCATCAGGATGCCGCGGATCAGCGGCCACACGATATCGTAGCCCTGCTCGCGCGCCGTGGGCACGCCCGCCATCGCGCCCGTGAGGCGTTTATCGGACAGCACGGCCAGCACGCGCACCTTGCCGGACGCCGTGTACAACGCCGTCTCCGACACGTCGCTCGACACGACCTGCACATAGCCCGCCTGCATCGCGACGAACTCCTCGCCGCCCCCTTCCAGCGCGACGAAGCGCAGCTGGCGCGGGTCGAGGCCGGCCTGGCGGGCCAGCAGCGCCATCTTCATCCAGTCCTGGCTGCCGATCGTGCCCGACATGCCGATCACGATCTTCTCGGGGTCGCGCCGCAGGGCGTCCACCAGGTCGCGCAGCGAACGGTACGGCGTATCGGCCGGCACGGCGATGACGCCATAGTCGACGCCGAGCGCCGCCACCCAGCGCACGTCGTCCGGACTGGCCTTGCCGAACTTGCCCTGCGCGAGGTTCAGCAGCGACCCGCCGGAAAACGCGACGAGCGTGTCCGGCTCGGCGCGCCGCTGCGACACCATCGTGTGCCACGCCACGGCGCCGATTCCGCCCGGCAGGTAGCTCAGCTTCAGGCGCGGCGCGCCGGGCTTGGCTTGCAGCGCCTTCTGGGCGAGCTTGCAGGTCAGGTCCATCGCCCCGCCCGGCTTGGACGGGACGAGGCATTCGGCGGCCGCGGGTCGACCGACAGCCGGCAACGCGGCCAGCAGCGGCAAGGACAACAGGATCGTGCGCAGGGACTTCATGGCGCTCATGATACTCGCGTTGGCGTCCGCTTCAGTGGAGTTGCGACATTGCCAACAAGGTCAGCGTGACCGTGATCGCGCCGCCGATGCGGGTGGCGATCTGGGCGAACGGCATCAGCTGCATGCGCTCGGCCGCCGTCAGGATCGCGACGTCGCCCGTGCCGCCCTGGCCGCTGTGGCAGGCGTTGATGATCGCGGTCTCGATCGGGTACATGTTCATGCGGCGGCCGACGAAGAAGCCGGTGGCGATCAGGCTGGCGACGGTCGAGACGATGACCGTCAGGTTGACCACGTTGAACGCGGAGACGAGCTTGTCCCACGGCGTCATCGACGCGCCGATCGCGAACAGCAGCGGGTACGTCACGGCCGTCGAAAAGAATTTGTAGACGATGTAGGAACTCTGCTGCAGCTGCGGCGACACGAGGCGCGACAGCTTGAACATCACGGCCACGAACAGCATCGCGACCGGGGCCGGGAAATCGAACAGGCGGAAGCACATCATGCCGACCATGTACAGCGAGATCGAGGTGATGCCCGCGGCGGCGATGTTGGCGATGTCGAACTGGCCCGGCAGGCTCGCCGCCTGCGGCGCGATGGCTTCCTCGCCCGGCTGCAGGCGGCCCTGGCCGGACAGGTGCGGACGCTTCTTGCCCAGCGAATTCAGCATGCCGGACAGCAGGATCGCCGTCAGGCTGCCCAGCATCACGGGCGGCAGGACTTCGGCGAAGATATGGCCCTGCTCCTGGCCCAGGATGCCCGCATAGCCGATCGACAGCGGGATCGCGCCCTCGCCCACGCCGCCCGCCATGATCGGCGCGACGAGGTAGAAGAACGTGTGGTACGGGCCCAGGCCCAGCAGCGTGCCGACCGCGGTGCCGACCGCGCCCGCCACGACGGACCCGATGGCCAGCGGCACGAAGATCTTCAGGAAGCCCTTGATCAGGACGTTGCGGTCCATGCTCAGGATGCTGCCGACGATGATCGACGAGATGAACAGGTACAGGAAGTTGGTGGACTTGGTGAAGTCGACGACGTTCTTCAGCACGGGCGCCGGCAGCAGCTTGCTGAAGGCGAGATACGACGGGATGAACGTCGCGAAGATGGCGGCGGCGCCGATGTTGCGGAAATACGGCAGGCGCTTGCCCAGCTCGGCGCAGGAAAAGCCGCCGACGGTAAGGATGGCGATCGACACGCAGATGTCGTTCGGCACCTTGCCGGTCGCGACGAAGCCGCCGATCAGCGCCAGCAGCAGCACGTAGACCGGCAGCGGCACGATGCCGATGCGGGTGCGCGCGATGGTGCGGACGATCCGGGGAATGGAGGTGCCGGCCGCCTGCTGTTCTGCGTTCGCCGGAGTGTAGGTTGTCGTGTTCATGTGTGCTCCTCTTTCTTGTCCAGGCCAGATATCGGAACCGTTGATACGGCCGATCAGCCTGGTGAATGGAGCCCACTATATCGACGCAACCCTTCAATTACCTTTCAGCGGCATAATGGCGGGTTTTCGCCGTCCTTGACGAGGTTTTCGTGTTTCCTCCCGTATCGCTCGACGTCAGCGCCGCCATCAAGACCCTCGTGCTCACGCTCGACCTGCTGGGCACGTTCGTGTTCGCCCTGAGCGGCGCCGTGGCCGGCGTGCGCCGCCGGCTCGACCTGTTCGGCGTGCTGGTGCTGTCGTTCGTCGCCGCCAACTCGGGCGGCATCGTGCGCGACGTCCTCATCGGCGCGACGCCCCCGTCCGCGATCCGCGACTGGCGCTACCTGGCCGTGTCGCTGCTCGCGGGCGTGCTGATCTTTTTCTGGTATCCGCGCATCAAGCGCCTGCAGAGCCCCGTGCTGATCTTCGACGCGGCCGGCCTCGCCCTGTTCTGCGTGGCCGGCGCCCAGAAAGCCCTCGTGTTCGGCCTGGACCCCGTGATGGCCGCGCTGCTCGGCATGCTGACGGGCGTCGGCGGCGGCGTCGCGCGCGACGTGCTGCTGTCGGAGATTCCGGCCGTGCTGCGCTCCGAC
>NZ_JBKYMO010000497.1:0-3959 GCF_047302915.1 Massilia sp. CT11-108
CTCCAAGTGCTTCATCGCCCAACCCCTGCTGCGTGATCAATTTAGCTTTGACAGCAAAAATTGGGCGACTACTTAGTCTGGAACACGATACTGGCGTCCGCGCGTGCGAGGGTCAATAAAGCAGGCGCGCCGTGGACCTCGGCCGCGTGCACCGCAACTATCACTGCAAGAGAAATTAGCCTGGTTCTCATGGGGTTCTGGGCGTTCTCAAAAGGCTACCCGCGCATTGAGCAGAGACGAATGGCGCGCGATGAAAAGGTCGGCTGGCCTCATGGCCGGGTTCGGCGGAGGTACTGGCGAGCTTGACATGATTGCACTCATTGACGTTGCGATAAAGCAATATGGTTAGCCGAAAGAGTGATGCTCGGCTTTGTGTTGTTGCGCAAGGCGAGCCGAAGAGATTGACTAGCGGGTGCAAGCCTCTCTTGAGCGTCCGATCGAAGGCGACTGGCCCTACATCGGGATTGACGCCACTTGCGTGAAATCGCGCCAAGCGGGTCGGGTGGCTTCCGTGGCGGTGATAATCGCTGCGGCGGTCAACACCGATGACGTCCGTGAAATTCTCGGAGTGGCAACTGGCCCGTCGGGAGCCGAATCATTCTGGACTGATTTCCTGCGCGCTATCGTCGGTGTCCAGGGGCATAGGAATCCGCTAAAGGATCCATTTGTATACAGCTTAGGCGTTTTATCTTGAATAGATAAAACGCCTAAAATCGATACAATGTCCAAAACGGCCGGTGCCCGTTCGGGCTTGCTCGCCGTGGCGCGCCACGAAGGCTCCAACGGCGCAACGCATTACAGAGCTCAACGGGCTCCGCCGGACTTGCCGAGTGAACCGCCTCGGCTAATGTTTCGACCCTCTGGGCCTCGATTCCAGCCTACTGTTTATTTCCCTCCAAAGCCAGCCAGAAGACCTGATCGAGCACATCAGGCGCTTGCACCTTGTTGATCGGCAGGTGTCCGAAGGCCGGAAAGATATCGGACTCGAAGCGCCGCAGGATTTCCTCCGCGGTCTGCGGTTGCCACTTGATGGTCATGGTTCGGTGCCACTGGCGCGCAACGTGCTCGAAAGTATTCTGCTCGGCCAACCGTGTCTGGCGCGCCCGCTCGACCCTGGTGTGAGCCGGGTCGGCGCCCGCAGCCAGCAACTGACGCGCCTCATCGCGCTTGGCTCGAGCACCCACGAGCGAAACGTCCGGAAAGGCTCCGAAACTCAGCCTGTTCTCTTTGCCATCCGCCTGCCGGAATTTCATACGCCAGAGCTTGCCGCCGCTGGGCATGACTTCAAGGTACAAACCGCCTCCATCGGCAAGCTTGTAGGGTTTGTCCTTTGCCTTGGCGTTGCGCACCTGCAGTTGGGTGAGCGGCTGTACCTGTTTGGGCATTTTGGGGGCATCCTGTCCGATCGTGGCACGGACATGCCCCGAAAAATGCCCCCAAAGACGCTAGCTTTTCGGGGACCTCACTGGACAGTATTAGGCAACAAAAAACCCGCCGTCTCTATGAGAACAGCGGGTTCTTTGATGTCCTTAAACCTGCAAGGACTATGTTCTGGCGGAGGCGGTGGGATTCGAACCCACGATACAGGTTTAAGCCCGTATGCTTCCTTAGCAGGGAAGTGCCTTCGGCCACTCGGCCACGCCTCCAGTCAGCTTCAACGTTTATGCGTCAGCGCTGAGTGCACGCATATTAATGGCCACACCCTTTTTGGTCAAGGAAGCACGGCCATTTTTTTGAAAAAAGTTAAGCTTGCTCCAGGTTAAACGCCTTGTGCAGGGCGCGCACGGCCAGCTCCATGTACTTCTCGTCGATCAGGACGGAGATCTTGATCTCCGACGTCGAGATCATCATGATGTTGATGCCCTCTTCCGACAGCGTACGGAACATCTGCGACGCGACGCCCACGTGGCTGCGCATGCCCACGCCCACGGCCGAGACCTTCGAGACCTTGGCATCGCCCAGGATCCTGTCGGCGCCGATTTCGGCCTTCACGCCTTCCAGGACGCCCATGGCGCGCTGGTAATCGTTGCGCGACACGGTGAACGTGAAGTCGGTCTTACCGTCGACCGACTGGTTCTGTATGATCATGTCGACCTCGATATTGGCCTCCGAGATCGGCCCGAGGATGTGGAAGGCGACGCCCGGCTTGTCGGGCACGCCCAGGACGGTGATTTTGGCTTCATCGCGGTGGAAGGCGATGCCCGAGATGACGGCTTGTTCCATGTTGCTTTCTTCCTCAAACGAAATCAGGGTACCCGAGTTGGCTTCTTCTTCGAGCGACATCAGGGGGTCGGTCAGCGACGACAGCACGCGTGTCGGCACGCGGTAGTTGCCGGCAAATTCCACGGAGCGGGTCTGCAGGACTTTCGAGCCCAGCGACGCCAGTTCCAGCATTTCTTCGAACGTGATCTTCGACAGGCGGCGCGCTTCGCTCACGACCCGCGGGTCGGTCGTGTAGACGCCGTCGACGTCCGTGTAGATCAGGCATTCGTCGGCCTTCAGTGCGGCCGCGATCGCGACGGCGGAGGTGTCCGAACCACCACGGCCCAGCGTGGAGATATTACCCTCCTCATCCATGCCCTGGAAACCGGTGATGATGACGATCCTGCCGGCGTCCAGGTCGGCGCGCACGCGGGTGTCGTCGATCGACTGGATACGGGCCTTCGTGAAGGCCGAGTCCGTCTTGATGCCCACCTGCCAGCCCGTGTACGACACGGCATCCTTGCCGCGTGCCAGCAGTGCCATGGCCAGCAGGCCGACCGACACCTGTTCGCCGGTCGATGCAATCATGTCCAGTTCACGCGGGTCCGGCTGCGACATAATCTCTTTCGCCAGGCCGATCAGACGGTTGGTTTCACCGGACATTGCCGAGGGGACGACAACGACTTGATGGCCGGCGTCGTGCCATTTGGCGACGCGGGCCGCGACGTTCTTGATGCGTTCCGTCGAACCCATCGACGTACCGCCATATTTGTGGACTATTAAGGCCATGACTGAAGGGATTTCCGCTTGTAAAAAATCAAATGAGCCTTTTACTCTACATGCTGCGGCGCGGAATCACAAGCCGTCAGGATGCGAAATCTATACCAAATAGGAATATGGTAATACGGAAAGGGTATTAACGCGGGATGGCTGGCGTCGCGCTTTCCCAACGCAGCGCGACGCGCTCCGGGCCCTCGGTCACGTGCCGGCAATCCATGCCGAGCCCCGCCGCGAACAGCAGGTCGAAGGCGGCAATCACGATGGGCAGGCGCCCCCGTTCCCAGGCCGGGATGCCGCTCGCCTGGTAATGCATCTTGAGGCTGCGGCTGGGACGGTTGTGCGCCAGGCGCAGCCGTTCGCCGCCCTTGCGGAAATCGATCTCGAGTCCCTGCTCGCGCAGCCAGGCCGGATCGAACCCGCGTTCGGCCATATCGAAATGCAGCACGCCGCCGTAATCGGGAAACGCAATGGATGCCTCGCCGTTCCAGCGGAACGGCTGGGCGTGCTTGTCGATGATGCCGGCGTCCTCGGGATCGCGCATCCCGGCGAGGTCCGGCAGGCGCGGCACGAGATACAAATGGTCGCGGTGGCGGCGCACGTCGACGTCCGGGTGTTCGACGAGCAATTGCGCGTCCTCGCGCGCGGACAGGATCTGCGCCACCATTTGCGCCAGCCAGGCCGTCGACGGCATCGCGAGGCGGCGCACGGTGAACCAGTGGCGCAGCAGGTTGTCGATGCGGTCGCGGCTCAGCGCGCGCACGCGGACGAGGTCGAGACCATCGCCGGCCAGGCAGGCCCGCAGGTCCTGTTCGCCCAGCTCGTCCAGCAGGCGCTGGGCCGAGCGCGTGTGGGCGCTGCTGCGCGCCACGCGTTGCTGGTAGCCGGGAAACGCGGCGGCCAACGCCGGCATCACCTGGTGGCGCAGCGCGTTGCGGGCATAGCGCGGATCGGTATTGGATTCGTCTTCGACCCACGTG
>NZ_JBKYMO010000498.1:0-3948 GCF_047302915.1 Massilia sp. CT11-108
TTCCGATGCTTTGCAATTAGTCCTGGCTCGTGTAACCGAGCTCCCAGGCTTCGGTTTCGCGTTTTTACACGGCCTGGGTCGGGACCTGACGTTCACCAACCGGCGCCATCCGGACAAGAATGAGCATTGCTCCCGCCGCGTTTTCCTGGTGGCGCTTCACACGCCGTAGAATGCTGCTTTGCTCTACAAGTATGGAGTTTTACCATGGAAACAATCGACCAGCGTTACCTCGTCCAGCAAAACAAGCGCACTGGCGACGGCAAGACGGCGCCCGTCTTTGCCAGAGTCATGCGTAGCAAGGAAGGCAAGTTCGAAGGCGTGTCATTTATTAAAAATAAAGAGAAAGCAACCGTCATGACAGCCGCTGAAGCTCAGGAAGTGGTCACGTGGGCAGCAAAGAAGAAGGAAAATGCCCAACAGTATGAAACTAAAGTTATTTGTGTGGGCCAGTAGCCGCATGTAGATTCTTGTTGGGTCTGAGCGTTCATGGTCGGCCGGGTTCGGCCAGGAGCGGACCTAGTAACGTACGGGCAGTGCCTCGGATCAAATGAAGCGGAACAACATGGAACCGTCTAAACCCATTGAGCTTCCGTTCACTCGTGACTCAGTGATTCATGTGCTTACCTACGGCGCTAATCCGGAAACCAGCCCGTATAGTCACAGGCAGATCGCGGAGTGGTGTGATCGTTTCTGGTGTCAGTATCTGAATATCGACGCTGAACCTTCAATCGAAGCGTTACTGCATGTGCTGACCGATATCGAAACGCAGTGGGACCTCTATCTTTCGAACACATACTCGATTGAGGAGTTGCGCTCAAAATCGTTTGATAGCGAGACCATGCCGGTTCAATGGTTTCGCGACTGGCTCAAGCAAATCGAGAAATAAAACCCAAACATCTACTCTGGGTCGACAGCTGCCGGTCGTGACAGTCCGTGACTTTTTCACTTCGACAACATGCTATGCTGAACCGAATGGCCGAGAGTCGCGGGAACGGATTCGACGGAAGACCTATGGCACCCGCGACCGGACAAGGCAGCATGTCTTTGACTACATCGAGATGTTCTACAATCCAAAGCGCCGGCACAGCTTCAGCAATGACTTGTCGCCGATGGAGTACGAAAAGCAGTATTTTCAGCGGCTGTCGAGTGTCTAGAAAACTTGTGGCGATTCAATATGAAGAAAAATTTTCACCAATTATCTGTAGATTCCCTCCCGAAGACACGTGAGCAGATTTACGAAGAATCATCCAAGGGCCGGCGTGTGATTTATTGGCTCAGCTTAGCTGTTGTGATCGGCGTCATCGCAGCGATTTGGTTCTCGGCATAGGCACCGTGCCGACAGGCCGTTGACCTTTATGACCGTCGGCATTGGGTCGTTCCTGCCGTACAATGAACGGCCGAGATCGGCCACGAGCAGACGGTGGTCGAGCGGTCCTAAGTGCGTAGGGCGAGGTCATGAACTTACGTTGTGTCGTTTAAGGTCATCAATGCGAACTGTAACAACCTTCGACTTCAAACTATTCAACTTATCCAGATCCGAGACGGAGCAGCGGCTCGGCGCTGATGCCGCATATTGGCTTCATTCGCGACTTCAAGCTCAAGGCGTCAAAGCCGAGGCACCTCGTCCTACGGGCTTGGGTTGGTACGCCATCAAGGTATGGAAATGAAAGACATCTCGATGATAAGAAACTGGCTCCTCTCCTTCGCCTTGGCGTTTTCAGTCACCACGCTGGCCTGCGCTGCCGACCCCGAGCCGCGCCACGTTGTGCTACGGAACACCCAAATCGTGACTGTGCAATCGAAGATCACAGGCAAGGCGCACGAGCTGATCGTGATGCTGCCGGACAGCTACTCTTGGAGTCCGGGCAGGAAATACCCGGTGCTGTACTTCCTCGATGCCTACTGGGACGTGCCGCTGATGTCCGCCCTGCACGGCAGCCTTGTCTACGACAAGATGATGCCCGAGTGCATCATGGTGGGCTTGTCCTATCCCGACGGCACCGACTACAGCGTCGAACGCATGCACGACTACACGTACACGGCGATGGCAGGGGCCGCCGGATCGGGCAAGGGCGACCAGTTCCTCGAGTTCATCCGTAAGGAAGCCGCGCCGCTAATCGAAACCACCTACCGCGCCGAACAGACCAACCGCGTCCTCGTCGGGGCTTCGCTGGGCGGCTTGTTTGCGCTCGGCGCCGCGTTGAAAGATCCGGATTTCTTCAACGGGTATGTCGCCGTAAGCCCGGCTGTCGTCTGGGATAACGGTGCGCTGTTCAAGCTCGAGGAGGCATTCGCCAAGCAGAATCGGCCGCTCAAGGCGCGCATGTTCATTTCGGCCGGTTCGCTCGAACCCGTCCAGTTCCGGGGACCGATCGAACTGTTCGAAAAACAGATCGGAACACACGGCTACAAGGGCTTGGAATTGCAGAGTTATACGGTGGAGGGAACGGACCACGGTACCGTCAAGCCCGAAAGCTATCTTCGCGGCCTGAAATGGGTGTGGCAGGGGCGCCAGTAAACGCCGCGGTGCGGGCATAGATACGCCCGACACAATCTCATCCGAAGCCAACGAAAGAGATTGGAAACTGATCGCGTGGGGATGTCCGCTTCGGGTCGGCAGCGGCCTGTGGTGACAGTCCGCGACTCCTACAGGTCGGCAGCCTGCTATGCTGATTCGAACGGCCGGGTTCGGCCAAGACCGACCCTTCGCCAACGATCGCTTACGGGCACACTGGATCGGCGCCGTGAGACAACGCAACAATCATGAAAAATGAATATCGCGTCGATCTGCGCAACGTGCGCGACATGAACGCGTTCGCCGGCGCGTTCAATGACGGTTTGATCCGAGCTGCGGGTGGGCACTGGAATGGAAATAACTGGGATGCCTTCAACGACTACCTCTCTTGGCCAGAGGACGAGTCATATATGCTTTTTCTGGACGGCTGGTCGCAATGCACTGCACTCGGCGAGCACGACAAGGCGATCTTCGAAGAAATCCTCGCTGCCAATTCCCACGTCTCTGTCAAACGAACGTGACTAGCCTGGTCAGCCGCCAACCGGCGGCACCCGGCGAGAAGTAGATACCGGGTGTGGCAAAGAAGTGCAAGAACTGAAAATCCTTGTGTCGGTGGTTCAATTCCGCCCCGGCCATCGAATACAACGCGGTTACGAAGAAGATAGAAGTTGTAGTGAAGGGTTGGATAAGGAACGGCATCACTAAGTGCTCATTTAAAATACCAAGTGCCAAACGATGTGGTCTCGCAGATCGCACAGACGAATCAACTCATATCTGAGACCGGGCCCGCGGGTTCATGCCTAGGGAAACGCTGAATAAATAGCTTGCGCGTCCGATTCGATGCATCAAAACCAGCGTCGGACATCACGATGGTTGAAATCAGTTATTTTTCGCGCGTGTGCTGGGCCACGAGACGCGTTTTTGGGTGCCGCGGTGTGCGCCCCCCCGGTTCAGGGCGGAGTTCGGGCGTGGGAGCTTCCAAAAGTTCGGCCGGCCAGCACCAGATTGGCGAATGCGAACAAGGTGTGGAGCTGGGCGGTGTTCTTCGCCAGCCCACGGTAACGCGTCTTGCGATGCTTGAACAGGTTCTTCAGCACGTGGAACGGATGCTCGACCTTGGCGCGCACGCTGGCCTTGGCCTTTTCCAGCTTTTCCTTGGCGCGGCCCAGCGGATTCTTCTTCATTGCCTTGCGGACGCTGCGCTTCATCGCGATGTGCCAGGTGACCTCCTTTCCCGCGTTCTCCGGGCGCTTGTCGGCGCCCTGGTACCCAGCGTCGCCGAACACCATCGTTTCGTCGCCATGAAGAAGATTGTGGGTTTGCGTGACGTCGGACACGTTGCCCGGGGTGGTCACCAGCGTATGCGTCAGGCCGGATTTGGCATCGACGCCGATATGGGCCTTCATGCCGAAGAACCAGTTCTTGCCCTTCTT
>NZ_JBKYMO010000499.1:0-3946 GCF_047302915.1 Massilia sp. CT11-108
GTCAGCGCGGCGATCTGGTTCGTCTTCATGGCGGCCAGATCGGCCGTCTCGATCGCGGCGACCTGGTTCGTCGTCAGGGCGCCGACCTGGCCGGTCGTCAGGGCGCCCGCCTGGTTCGTCGTCAGGGCGGCGATCTGCGTGGTCGTGAGGCCGGCCGAGATCTGGGTCGTGGTCAGGACAGCCAGGTCACGGGTTTCGATGGCCTGCAATTGGTTGGTCGTCAACGCACCAAGCTGCGTCGTCGAAAACGCAGTCATGTCGGAGGTCGCGAGAGCGACGATTTGGGAAGTAGTCAGCGCCTGTATCTGGGCGGTGCTCATTCCGGTGATAACTGATGCCATGGTCGATGAACCTTTAATATATTGAACGTTGTCCGAATGATCGCCGCCCGATGCGCGATATCAGTGAAAGACTATTTCCCTAAGGATACATTTTATTGGTGCGCTTACGAATGCTTTACGGCAACAAACCGGCCAACTTGAGGCATTTTCGGTTGTTTTTTCTCCACAACGCTCTCTCAACCACGCTTTTTATCCCTTCGATAATTCATCCGGATCGGCTTTTCCAGCCAAGCGGCGCTTGACGTTTCTTGCGTTGCCGTTAGGAAATTGCTTTCGGCAGAAGAGAAAGGCGACAGCCGAACGCCTGCCATTAAGTCCGCAGGGCAACTTTCTTGCAATTCAATGGAGTTGGCAAATTAATAATCGATTGGCGACGGGCGACGGCTCGGGCGAGGTTGTCGTACGATAGACACAGTCCCGTTCAACCACGTATCCCATGCTCCCGAATACTCGCCTGATCCTCTTGCTGCTCGGCCTGCTCGGCGCCAGTGCGACGCTGCTCGCCGCCGAACGCGGCGCCCGTTCCGCGCCCGTGACGCCGGTTCCCAGCCTCGACGTGCCGCGCTACATGGGCGCCTGGTATGAAATTGCAAAATACCCGAACAGGTTTCAGAAACAATGTGCCAGTAACACGACGGCGCATTACAGCCTGCAGCCGGACAAGACCGTGCAAGTCATCAACCGCTGCCGCCGCGCGGACGGCACCATCGACGAGGCGGTGGGCACGGCGCGCCAGCTGGGCGGCCCCACGTCGCCCACGCTGAAGGTCCGGTTCGCGCCCGCCTGGCTGTCGTTCCTGCCGATGGTGTGGGGCGACTACTGGGTGATCGACCTCGACCCGAACTACCAGCTCGCCGCCGTCAGCGAGCCGGGGCGGGACTATCTGTGGATCCTGGCGCGCACCCCGACCGTGTCGCGCCAGGCGTACGGCGCCCTGCTCGAGCGGCTGGAGCGGCAGGGGTTCGATTTGAGCAAGCTGGAGATGACGCCCCAGGCGGCGTACTGACAACACTCGGCGGCGGCAGCAGCGGTAAACGCTTGCCAACGGCATGTTATTTACGGAAACTAGTTATTTCAATTTTGTAAATGACTGCCGTTGATGTCGAAGACCGCCGCGCGCGTGTCGCGCCTGTATGAAGTGATGGACCTGATGCTGGACTCGGTCGGCGATCCGCTCGCACTGAAATCGCTGGCGGCGTCGGCCAGTTATTCGTCGTTCCACTTCGACCGCATCTTCCGCGAGCTGACGGGTTTCTCGGCCGTCGAATACCAGCGCAAGCGCCGCCTGCGCCGCGCCGCCCACCTGCTGCGTCACGAGCCGGACGTCCCGATCGTGCGCATCGCCCAGGATTGCGGCTTCCCGTCGAACGCGGCGTTCGCCAAGGCGTTCAGGCAGCAGTTCGCGATGTCGGCCAAGGCGTGGCGCGAGGGAGGATGGCGCGACTACATGGACCAGCAGGTCGGCCGCGAGAGCGACGTCAGCTTCTTCGTCGCCGAGCCGGACGACCTGGAAGCGATCCTGGCGCCGTACTGCCCACCCGAACCGGGCACGATCGCCGCGCGCATCGCCGTGCGTAACCTGCCGGCGCTGACCTTGCGCTACCAGCGCTTCTTCGGCCAGTCCGGCGCGGCGCTGTCGTTCGCCTGCCACGACTTCATCCAGGAACGCGAGAAGGCCGACGGCCTGCCCGCCAGCACCCCGTGGTACGGCGTGTTCGACGAAGACCCGGGTTTTACGGGCGAACGGGAATACTGCTACGACTTCGGGTGCGCGGACGATACCGTGCTCGATCCCGGCCTGGGATTACGCGTCCTGCCGGCCGGCACCTACGCCTGCCTCGACTTCGACGACGAATGGCCGCGCTTCCGCTCCATGTACGAGGACTGGCTCGACAAGCAGGCCGTCTGGCGCCTGGACAGCACCCGGCCGCACATCCAGAAGGTCGAACGCACGCCCGAGGGCCGCTGGCGCGGCTGGCTGGCGCTCCCGGTCAAGAAACGCTGATCACCAGTCGAAGTCGTCGGGGATCTTGAAGTCTTTATACGGATCGTCCTCGCCCGCCGCGACGGCTTCGGCCGCCTTGTTGACGCGCACGACGCGCTCCGGCGCACGTTCCGCGATCTTGTCCGCGATCACGCGCGGCACCAGCTCGAAGCCGCCCGCGTGGGCGACGATGGACAGGCGCCCCGCCACCAGGTGGTCGCGCACGAGGCTGGAGACGTGGATGCGCTCGATCTTGGTGCCGATCGTGAAGTTGTAGACGACGTCCAGGTTGCCCTTGCCCTTGGGCTGGCGGTTCACCTGGATCATCTGCGCGATCTGCGCTTCCACCGCCTTCGCGGCGGCGGCCGCATCGCGCTCGGCATTCAGGGCACGCGCGCGCTCGGCCTGCTGGCGCTGGGCCTCGAGCACCGCCTCCTTCGTCTCGTTGACGCTCTGCACGCCCGTGCGGCGCTCGATCTTCTGCTGCTTGGCTTTTTCCTGGTTGACGACCTTGACCTTCTTCTTGTCGACCAGCCCGGCCTTCATCAGCTGCTCCTGCAGGGAAACCATCCTTGACTCCATCAACGAACGTGGGAATCCTCCAGCATAGCAAACCTGACGGCTTCGCAACAGCGGTCGATCAGCCCGCCGGCTGGGCCAGGAAGAAGCGCAGCATCTCGGCCGACGCGTTCGGCCCGGACGCATCCGTGTACGAGCCGGCCGGATCGCCGCCCGCCCAGGCGTGACCGGCACCGTGCACGACCCAATGTTCCGCCACCGCGCGGCCGTCGTCGTCCAGCGCCGTCGTGCGCGTGTGGCCGCGGCCCGAACCGGCCGTGCCGCGCTCCTCGATCTCGCGCACGGTCCCCTCGCCCAGGAACTGGCGGACCAGCACCTCACCGTTGGACGGATGGACGACGGCGTCCTGGTCGCCATGGAACACGATCAGCGGCACGCGGCGGCGCAGCGTCCGGCTCGCGCCGTGCAGGTGCTTGCCCTTCATCGCGTTCAGCCCCGACATCAAGTCGCGCGCGGCGCCGACCGGCAGGCCGGAATGCACGCCGACGGCCGCATACAGCTCGGGATACGCGGCGCCCATGACGGCCGCCATCGCGCCGCCCGCCGACAGGCCGGCCACATAGACGCGGCGCGGGTCGGCGCCGTATTCGTCCACGATCTTGCGCGTCATGCCTGCGAGCACGGACGGCTCGCCCTGCTCGCGCGCCTGGTGCGCGGCGTCGAACCAGTTCCAGCAATTCGAACTGTTGGCGCCGCGCTCCTGGTCCGGGTACAGCACCAGGCAACCGTGTTCTTCCGCGAGCCGGTTCATCGCGGTGCCGGCCGCGAAATCGGCGGCGTGCTGCTGGCAGCCGTGCAGCATGACGACGAGCGGCCGCGGCCCGGATGCCGCTTTCTCCGGCACATACAGGCGGTAGCGGCGCGTGCCCGCTGCGTTGCTGAACGAGCCTTCGAGAAATTGACCAGGTGCGTCAGGCGTCACCGGTCGCGGACTCTTCCGCAAGCCGTCGAAGCGCGCACGCCAGTCGACGGACGGCGAGGTGCCTTTCGCGGTGGCCGGACGGCGCAGCCAGTCCGGCACGCCGTTCAGGTCGGCGAACGG
>NZ_JBKYMO010000500.1:0-3917 GCF_047302915.1 Massilia sp. CT11-108
GCCCACGCGAATGCCGCATCGGCGCCGGCCACGACGGTCCTGCACGGCGGCACGGGCAGCGACACCGCGACGTTCGCCGGCGCCCGTGCCGATTTCGACGTCGAAACCCACAACGGCTACCTGGTGGTGAGCAGCAAGGCCGCGCCGGCGGCGAAGGCGCTGGTCGTCAACGTCGAGCAGCTGCAGTTCAGCGACGCCACCGTGAAGGTCGAGGACAGCGGCGCCATGGATACGCTGGCCAGCATCTACCAGACCGCGCTCGGGCGCCAGGCCGATATGTACGGCATCGAGTTCTGGGCCGACGCGCACCAGGCGGGCGTCAGCTGGGGCAGGATTGCGCTGGACATCATCCGTTCGCCCGAGTACACGGCCAGTCACGAGGCGTTCAACGGCAATGCCGAGCACGATGTCGGCATGCTCTACAAGGCCTTGTTCGACCGCGCTCCCGACGCGCCGGGCCTGGCCTTCTGGACCGAAGCGATGCGCAATGGCGTCAGCCTCGAGCATATCGCCACGGAGTTCGTGGAATCCGTCGAGATGATCGGCCACCAGCGCGCGGCCACCGACTGGGATTTCATCGTGTAAGCATTGCGCAAGCGATGAACAACGGGCGCCGCGTGGCGCCCGTTGTCATGTGCGGCGTACGGAATCGGCCGCGCCGCCCCGTGTGTCGTTACCGGCCCGCACCCGGACCGATGTTCTTGTCGAGGAAGGCCTCGACGCGGGTCCAGAAATCGACCGAATTCTTCGGCAGATGCCAGCCATGGCCTTCTTCCGGGTACTCGATCCACTCGACGTTCCTGTTGGTCTTCGTGAGGGCGTCGTAGAACTTCTGGCCGTGGTACAGCGGTACGCGGCGGTCGACGCCGCCGTAGGCCAGCAGCACGGGCTGCGTGATGCGGGCCGCCTGCTCGATCGGGGACGTGGCCTTCAGTTGCGTCGCATCCTTCACGCGGTCGCCGATCAGTTCCGGCATGCCATAGGTCTTCCACTGATCCGTGAAGTCGGACTCGCGGCTCCAGGCCCCCGTGTACATCAGGTTGATGTCGGTGACGCCGACCCAGTCCACGCCGCACTTGTACAAGTCCGGGTCGTTGACGAGGCCCATCAGCGTGGCATAGCCGCCGTAGCTGGCGCCGGCGATGCAGATGCGCTTCGGATCGGCATAACCCTGCGCGATGGCCCAGCGGGTGCCGTCGGCCACATCGTCCTGCATGGCGCGGCCCCATTGCTTCCAGCCTGCCTGGTAGTGGCGGAAGCCGTAGCCCGTGCTGCCGCGGTAGTCCGGCTCCAGCACGGCGTAGCCGCGCGAGGCGAGGAATTGCGAATCGGGGTCCCAGCCCCAGATCGCGCCGTGCACCCACGGTCCGCCGTGCACCAGCACGACCATGGGCAGGTGCTTGTTCGCGCCACGCGGCAGGGTCAGGAGGGCCGGGATCTCCAGGCCGTCGCGCGCCTTGTAGCGCACCATCTGCTGGCGGCCCATCCGCTTCGGATCGATGGCGGGGCGCGACGAACCGATGTCGTTGAGCTGGCCCGTCGCCGTGTTGTACAGCGTGTAGCGCATCGGGATCGCATCGGAATACGACGCCACCAGCACCCACGGCGAATCGGCGGCCGGCACCGTGATCAGGTTGACCGTGGCGGGCAGCAGCTTGTCGAGCTTGTCCTGCAGGGCCTTCATGCCGGGATCGAACCACTCCGTCGACCGGGCGTCGGTGGTGATGACCGCGCCCAGCAGCTTCGTGCGGCTCTTGACCAGGCTGCCGGTGAAGTCGTAGCCCCTCGTCACCAGCAGCGGCTCGGTGGCGAGTTTGCCGGCCTTGAGATCGTAGGCGTAGAGCGCCTCCGTGTCGTGGCCGTTGTGGGCGGAGACGTACAGCGTGCCGTCGGGCCCGAAGCCGACGGGGGAGAATGCCCCTTCGCTCGCGGTGTAGGCCGCGAACTGCGCCAGCGTGCGCCACTTGTCCTGGTCGGCGGGATCGCGGTAATAGACGGTCACCCGGCCATCCTTGACGGCCGTGGCGAGGCGGGGCTCGCCCTCGTGGTCGAGTACCCAGCCGGTCACCGGTCCCGGTCGGGGAATCGTCTGGGCAATGCCCGTGCGCGTGTTCAGGCGGACCAGGTCGGTGTAGAGGTGCTCATGTCCCATGTCCCAGATGGGGCGGGAGACATAGACCACGTCGTCCTTGCGCGGACGCTGGGGCATGAGGAACGTGTTCCACGGTTGCATCGGCACCTTGCCGATCATTTCCTGGCGCGACGCGGCGCCGGCATAGCGGTCGGCCAGCTGCACGAAATGCTGGCCGTCGCGGTCGACGGCGTACAGGCCGGGACCATGCCGCACGTCGCCTTCGCCGATATTCTTTTCGGTCAGGTCGAAGACCAGCCGCGTGCCGTTCACCCATGCGAAGTCGTCGACGTCGGCATCGTCGAACGCGGCGACCACCGTCGGCTTGCTGGTGGCAAGGTCGATCACGGCGAGATAGTCGTTGCGGTCAGGCGCGCCCGCGCGCACCGCCAGATAGCGTGCATCGGGCGACAGCGCGACGCGATGGATGGCGGCGTGCTGGAAAAAAGCGATGGCCGGCGGCGTGGTTTCAGCGGCCGGCGCCGCCCAGGCGGCACCGGCGAGCGAAGCGGAGAGAGCGAAAAGATACGGCAGGGTACGGCGCGGGAGCATGCAAAATCCTCAGTGAGAACATTGCATAAAGATAACATCTATTCCGGCGCCCGGATATGCGCCACGAGCCCGCCGCTCGCGCGTGGCGGCGCCCTGGTGACCAGGCTGACGACGACCAGCGCCAGCGCCCCCGCCGGCACGCCGAACACGCCCGCGGAGATGGGCGCGATGTGGAACCAGACCGCGTCGAGGCTCCCGCCCAGCATCGGATTCGTGTGCAGCATGTAGTAGATGCAAACGAGGAAGCCGGTCGCCATGCCCGCGATCGCGCCGGCGAAATTGGCCCGCTTCCAGAACACGCCCGCCACCAGCGCGGGGAACATGGTCGACCCCGCGAGCGAGAACGCGGCGCCGACGAGCGACAGGATGTCGGCCGGCTTTTGCGACGCGACGTACGCGGCGATGAACGCGACGGCCAGCAGCAGCAGCTTGGAGATCGTCACGCGCTTCTGCGTGGAGGCGCCCGGGTCGACGATCTTGAAGTAGATGTCGTGCGACAGCGCGTTCGAGATCGCGAGCAGCAGACCGTCCGCGGTGGACAGCGCCGCCGCGAGGCCGCCCGCGGCAACGAGGCCCGAGATCACGTATGGCAGCCCGCCGATCTCCGGCGTGGCCAGCGTGAGCACGTCGCCGTCGATCGCGATCTCGGCCAGTTGCACGATGCCGTCGCGGTTGACGTCGACGATGCTGATCAACGGATTCGTCTTGTCGACGTTGGCCCAGTACGAGACCCAGGTCGGCAGGGAATCGAAGTTCGTGCCGACGAGGGCCGTGTAGATGTCGTACTTGGCCAGCACGGCCAGCGCGGGCATCGTCAGGTAGATCAGCAGGATGAAGAACAGGGTCCAGAACACGGATACGCGCGTCTCGTGCACGGACGGCGTCGTGTAGGACCGCATCAGGATGTGCGGCAGCGCCGCGGTGCCGAACATCAGGCAGAACACGAGCGATAGAAAATTGTTGCGGCGGATGTCCGATTCTTCCCGCGTCTTGCCGGGGAACGGTTCCGCGTGCGGTTCCGGCGGCTGGGCGCGCGCCAGGTTGGCGGCGCGCAGTTCGGTCCACACGCGCGCGGCTTCGTCCGCCGTGCGCGGATAGTCGAGCAGCTCGCGTTCGGCGCTGCGCACTTCGGTCAGCGGCGCGTTGCGGCCGCGCGCCTTGTCCAGCCGGCGCTGCGCCGCGCTGTTGGCCGCGTGCCAGGAGTGGGGGGGGGGGGGGGGGGGGGGGGGGGGGG
>NZ_JBKYMO010000501.1:0-3913 GCF_047302915.1 Massilia sp. CT11-108
CTGCCGCGCTGGCGCGGCAACCTGCGCGTGTTCGCCGACCGCTTCGCGCCGTTCTCGATCTACCGGCTGGTCGTGGGCAGCGGCTTCCTGCTGGCGTTCTCGGCCTTGCAGACGGCCGGCGTCACGGTCGAGAAGTCGCTCAGCCGCCTGTCCGACATGGCCGACCCGTGGCTGCGCGAACGCCTCGACGGCGCGCTGCTGGGGGTGCGTTCCGGCCTCAACTGCGGTGAAGCCATGCGCAACGCCGGTTACGGTTTCCCGTCGGCCGAAGTGATCGACGACCTGTGCGTGTACGCCGAGTTCCGCGGATTCGGCGAGGCGCTCAAGGTGCTGGCCGACGAATGGCGGGAAGAGGGGATCGAGCAGATTTCCAATCAGATGAAGATCCTGAACGGCGTCGCCATCCTCGTGATGGCCGCCGTGATCGGCTGGTTGGTGACGGGTTTCTTCGGCATCCAGCACGAGATCGCAACGATGACACGCGCAGTACATTGATTACACCATAAGGAGATACGACATGTTTGCCACCATGCCCCAACGCCGCGCCCGCCTCGCCCGCCTGCACCGCCAGCGCGGCGCCTCGCTGCTGGAAGCCATCGCCTACCTGGGCGTCGCCGCCATCGTGGTGCTCGCCGCGGTATCGCTGCTGCAGAATGCCTTCGGCAGCGCGCGGGCTAATCAGACCACGGAAGAGCTCACGGGCTTGCGCACCACCCTGCGCAAGATGTATTCGGGCCAGCCCTACAAAGACGCCGAGATGCTGAAAAACATGATTACCGCGAAAGCCATCCCGGGCACGCTGTCGGTCTCCAGCGACGGTGCGGCGATCAACAACACGTGGGGCGGCACCGTGACCCCCACGTCCGCGGACGACGCTACGTTCACCATCACCTACACCAACGTACCGCCGGACGTGTGCATGACCGTCGTCAGCGGAGCGACCGGCTGGACAAAGATTGCCGATGGCGCCGGAAACAATCCAATCACCGTGTTTCCCGCCGCAGCGGCCAGCGCCGCGAAGCTGTGCGGCGCGGCGGCGAATACGGTCGCATTCACGGCGAACTGAGTCTGAGTAAATGTGGGCCGTCCTGATCATGGTCGTCATGGTCGCGCTCGGTGGCTGGTACGGCTGGCCGGCCGAACAGCGGCGCGAGGCCGTGGTCCGGCAACAGGCCGACGACGATGCCGGGACCATGGCGGTCTACCGGGAAGCGGTGATGGCGTACTTCAAGGCGAACAACGTCACCGACACCAGCGTGAGCCTGGCCGGCCTGAAGGGGGCCGGCGTGCTGCCGGCGTGGTCGAAACTGGCGACCAGCCCGACGGTGGCGTGGACGAATTACCGCGACGGCGCGGGGCAGATCTACATTTTCCCCGCCGCGGCGGGCGCGCGGCCGATCGTCGCGGAACTGTTGGCGCTGTCGCGCAACTCACTCAACGTCGGCGTCTACCGGGCGGCGGACCATACGCTGTTTTCGCCCGTGGACGGGACGCGCATCGCGCTGCCGACGCTGGGCGACGCCGTCATCCCGGACGGCGCGCCGGTGTGGCTGGCGCAGGCACCCTGCGATTGAGGAAACAACGATGAACACGATGCGGCGGCAGCGCGGCATGACCCTGATCGAAGTGTTGGCGGCGCTCGCCATCGCGTCGGCGCTGCTGGTCGGCCTGGCCAGCATGATCGGCGATTCGATCGAAGAAGTGAAGGAACAGCAGGCCGCCCTGCAGCAGGCGCAGGTCGTGGCGGCCGCGTCCAGGTATGTCGCGGCGAATTACAGCGACCTCGTCGCCAGCACGGGCGGGGGCGCCGTGACGGCCGTCACCGTGGCGCAGCTGACCGCGGCCGGCTTCATGCCTGCCGGCTTTGCCGCGACCAACCCTTACCAGCAAGCGGCATGCGTGCTCGTGCGCCAGGGCACGCCGGGCCGGCTCGACGCGCTGGTGGCCGGCTACGGCGGCACCGCGATACCGGACCGCGCCATCGCGGCGGTGGCCATGATGGCGGGGCAGGGCGGCGGCTACATCAGCGCCGCGCAGCCCGCCACGGCGCGCGGATCGTCCTGGGCACTCGCCACCGCCGCCTACCAGGGTGTGGCCTGCGGCGGCGCGACGGTCCTGAACGGCAGCGCCGGCCACGATGGCGGCCACCTCGTGTCGGGCCTGTTCTACGACGGGCCGGGCCAGTTGTCGACCGATTTCCTCTACCGCGACGTGGTTCCCGGACGTCCGCAGCTGAACCGGATGAACACGCCGCTGGGATTCGCCGGGACCGCCCTGGTGACGCTGGGCACGGCATGCGGCGGCGCGGCGGCCATTGGGATCGACAGCGCGAGCCGGACGGTGGCGACGTGCGGGGCCGACGGCCTGTGGCAGGCGGTGTCGACGTGGAAGGCGCCGGTGGCCAATTTCGCCGACCTGCCCGCGACGGGCAACACGACCGGCGACGTGCGGATGGTCACCGCGTTGAACCGCGGCTTCACCTATTCCGGCAGCGCGTGGGTGGCACTGGCCGTCGACGAGAAGGACGATCTGCACGTGCCCGGCACGGTGTACGGTGACACGGCCGTCGTCAGTGGCGGTACCGTGACGGCGGAACAGACGGTGACGTCGAACCACGGCGGGATCAAGGGCGACTGGGTCGTCGGCAGGAACTGGATGGAGGGCCCCACGGTGTATCTCAATCAAGCCATCGTGGCGGGCACGCCCTGCAATATCCCGAATCCGGACGGCAGCATCACGTACAACATCGGCTCGGTCAAGAAAGATGCGAACGGCGTCCTGCTCTCGTGCCAGCCGCCGGATAACGTCTTCAAATACCTGAACGGAACGCTGACCCCATGAGCGGCATATCCACACCGCGCCGCGCGGCGGCAACCCTCGCGTGCGTGCTCGCGTGCGGCCACGCACAGGCATGCTGGGAGGACGCCGGCGCGCGCTACGGCGTCAACCCCTACCTGCTGTATGCCATCGCCAAGACGGAATCGGGCTTGAATCCCACTGCGATCGGCCCGAAGAACAAGAACGGTTCCTACGATATCGGGCTCATGCAGATCAACAGCAGCTGGCTGCCGACCCTGCGCCGGTACGGCATCGGCGAGGCCGAGTTGATGGATGCCTGCACGAACATCGAGGTCGGGGCGTGGATCCTGTCGGGGAAGATGCAGAAGCTGGGCAATTCATGGACCGCCGTCGGCGCCTACAACGCCGGCAAGCCCGAGCTGCGCATCGCTTACGCGAAAAAAGTCTATCGCAACCTGCCGCGCGCGGCCCTCGAGGCCCAGCGCTGACCGGTTTGCGCCGCATACATCATTGTTGAGACGTTCGCGCGGCCGCGCGCATGACCTTGGAAGTTGATATGAAAACGATTTCGTCGACGATAACACCGATCAGCGACCGCCCGGCAGCCGGGACCGCGTCCACCGCCAAGCCCGAGACCAGCCGCGCGCCGAAGCGCACGTTCGGGTTTTCCTTGCCGGTGCTGGGCCGGCGCCCGAAGACGCAGCCGCCCGCGGCGAACGTACAGGCGCCGCTGCAGCGGCTGGAACAGTTCAGCGCCCGGCACGCGCAGACGCAGGCGCCTGTGCCGGAGCGGGGCACGCTGGCGGACCTGCTGCAAGCGGACAAGTCGCCGACGCTGGCGGAACTGATGCGGGCGGATGACGACGCCCACGCCGCGTCCGCGTCCACGCCCGTGCCCGCGGCGCCGGCCGCGCGCCCGAAGACATTCGGCAAACTGGCGTCGGGGCCGAAGATCGACTGCATGGCGGACACGCTGACGTCGATCGACCGCCTGGACGAGCAGCAAGTGTCGCAGATCACGGAAGCGCTCGGCATGGGCCCCGCGGCCGCGCCCGGCCGCGAGCGGGACGCCCAGCTGAAAGCCGCGGGCCGCCTGCTGCGCGCGCCGCTGGAT
>NZ_JBKYMO010000502.1:0-3902 GCF_047302915.1 Massilia sp. CT11-108
GCCGCCAGCGGCGCGACCCAGCCCGGGAAGCTCGCGACGACGTTCGGGGCCAGGTTCACGCCCATGTCCGCCCAGGTGCGCGGGCTGAGCGAATCGCCGCGGCGCACAACCAGCGGACCCACCGTCGTGTTGAAGAATTTCGCGATGGCGCCGTCCGGGCCGAAGACCTGGCCGATCTCCGCATTGCTCGCCTCGGCCTTGGACTCCGTCGAGAACGGATACTTCGTCGCCAGGTCGCGGTTGAACGGCTGGACGACCTGCGCCGCCCACACCTTGTTGATCTCGGCTTCCGCCGGCTGCACGATCACGGCGAACGTCTGCATCAGCGGGCGCACGAGCACGGGGCGCAGCGCCTGGCGCTGGGCGTCCGTCATCCCGACCAGCATCTGCTCGTCCACGTATTTCAGCGCGTCGGCCAGTTCGGAACCGCTGCCGTCCAGCGTCTGCTGCATCAGCTGCTTGGCGCCGGGGCCGGGGTCGCCCTGGTTCTTGATCTGGTTGAAGCGGGCGCGCAGCTTCGACAGGTTGTCGACGTAGCCGCGCATCAGCGACGCGTCCTTGTCGCGCGCGATCACCAGGCGGGCCACGCCGGCGAATTCGCGGCCGACGGGGCCCAGCGCGGGCGCATTGGCAGGCTGTGTGCCTGGCGCCGGCAGGCTGACGTTCACGATGGCCGGCTTCTGGCGCAGGATCGTCTCGCGGAACCAGCCCGTCAGGCCGCTCTGCGCGCGCTGCAGCGTAGCGCCTGCCAGGGTCGGGTTGTCCCACGACGTCTGTTCGTACACGGTCGACACGAGCTTGTTGATGGGCGAATTCTGCGGATCGCCCAGGCGGTTCATCGCGGCGGCGGCGCCGTCGAAGCCTTCCAGATCCTTCACCGTCACACCCTGCATGAACTTCTGCCATTCGCGCGCGTATTCCGCCTTGTACAGGTCAACGAGCGATTTCTGGATCTGTTCCGGGCTGCCTTCCAGCGTGAGGTCGTCGCGCGCGGCGGTTTTCAGCACCCAGTCGGCGCTCTGCAGCTCGCGGTTGGCGGCGTCGCGGAACGCCTGCTGCACGAAGCCTTCCCACGCCTGGCGCGTGAAGGCGCCCGAGATGGCGTAGCTGCCGAGGACGAGGTCCTTGTCCTGGTCGCCGACGATGCGCGCCACCGTGATCGACGGATAGCGCGTGGCGGCGCGCGCCTTCACGTCCGCGTACACGCGCTCCCTCGCCGGCATGCCGCGCACGACCTTGCGCAGGCTGTCGCGGGTCTGGTCGACGAGCGCGAGGCGCGTGTCGATGACGGGCCACGACGGGTCGTTCACCTGCGCGAGGTAGAACGAGATCATGCGTTCGGCGCTGCGGATCATCTGCTCGCGCGGCATCGCGCCGCGGTTCGATTCCAGCCAGTTGCGCCAGAAGCGCGTCAGCTGGTCGTTCAGGTGGGCGCTCTCGGCGCGCGATTTATCGCCCAGCATCAGGTACGTCTTCAGCGCGTTGTACGCGTCTTCGGTGTCCGCAGGCGACGCATCCTTGAACTGCTGCGGCGCGTCGGCGGCGGGCGCGGTGGTGCCGGCGGGCTTGTTCAGCGGCTGCAGCTGGCCCGCGTTGCCGTTCACGTCGGCGAGGTACGATTCCAGCGATTGCCCGACGGGCTTCAGCATCAGTTCGCGCACGCCGGCGAAGTACTCTTCCTTCAGTTTCCGGTTCAGCAGGTTGCCCTGGTACAGGCCGAGGCTGAGGCTCAGCGGGCGGTGTTCGGCATAGCGGTCGAGCTGTTCGATGCGGTCCTGCAGGATCTCGAGCGCCTGGAAGCGCGACTGCAGGTCGAGGCTCTTGCTCTGCACGCGGATGGCCTGGTCCAGGTCGGCCTGGACGTTGGCGACGAGCTGGCGGTTGTTCATGTACGACCAGCTCCAGCCTCCGAGCGCGAGCCCGACGATGGCCGTCGCGGCGAAGAACGCGGCATAGCGCAGGCGCGTCTTGGCGGGGCTGGCGTATTGCGCGACGAGGTCCTTGTCGGCGAAGATCACCTTGCGGAACAGGTTCAACAGGAAGTAACCCTGCTGCTGGTGCTGGTCTTCGTGCGCGGGCGGCGCGAGGCGCAGGTCGAAGCGCTGCGCGACGCGGGCCGACGACGTCGACACCGTCTCGCCTTCCTGCAGCGCGCTCGTGAAGTAGAAGCCGCGGAACACGGGCTTGAACTGGAACGGATTGTCCTCGAACAGCGTGGCGACGAACGCGCGCAGCGCGGGCTTGATCGACGCGAATTCGAGCGGGAACGTGAACACGCCGGACGGCATGCTCTCGCGCCGCTGCAGCGCCATGTTCGCGAGGCTCAGTTCCTTCAGGCCGTCGTACAACTCGTCGAAGCGGGCGTCGAACTGGTCGAGCAGGCGTTCGCTCGTCACGTGCTGGTCGTAGGGCAGCGTCGCGCCCCACACTTTTTCGCGCTCGGCGCGCTCGCTGTCCTGGAAGAATTCGTTGAAGCCGTCGATCAGGTCGGCCTTCGTGAACACGACGTAGACGGGGGCGTGCACCTCCAGGCGTTCCGTCAGTTCCTGCACGCGCTGGCGCAGGTTCTTGGCCAGGTTGATCGCGAACTCGGGACGGTTGCGCGTGAGTTCCGCGATGCTGACGGCGATGATCACGCCGTTGATCGGCGCCTTGCGGCGGTGCTTCTTGAGCAGGTCGAGGAAGCCGAACCACTCGGCGCGGTCCTGGTCGACGACGGAGTAGCGCCCGGCCGTGTCGAGCAGGATGCCTTCGGTCGTGAAGAACCAGTCGCAGTTGCGCGTGCCGCCCACGCCCTGCACGATCTTGCTGTCGGCGAAGGGGAATTGCAGGCCCGAGCTGGCGATCGCCGTGCTCTTGCCGGCCGCCGGGTTCCCGATGATCATGTACCACGGCAGTTCGTACAGCGCGGCGCTGCCGGACAACTGGCCCAGCTTGGAGCCCTTTATCGTCGCGATGGCGTCCAGCAGGCGCTTGCGGATCACTTCCGTCTCCTGGCGCTGCGTGGCGTCGGGGACGGGTCGATGTTGGTCCTGGTTGGCCTGTTGTTCGAGCATGTCGCCGATCTGTCCGGCCTTTCTCGCATGGCGCCAGCGGCGGAACAGCCAGACGGTGGCGCCGACCGCGAGTGCGATGCCGAGCACGATCCACGGCAGCGAGGCAGGCCATTGCAGCAGCCGCGCGGCCAGGAACAGCAGCGCGGCGAAGGCCACCCAGCCGATGACGGCGAGGCTGGTGCGGGTGGTCAGGAAATCCCAGATTTTTTGCATGATTACGAGAGTGTGATTAATGCTTCATGACCCCGGGCAGGCGCAGTTCCGTGTGCCCGAAGTCCATCATTTTCCAGCGTCCGCCCCACGTGAGGCCGACGGATTCGGCCACCTGGCCGTACAACTGGTAGCCGCGCATCGCCCACGGATTCTTTTCCGAGATCACGAGCTTGCCGTCGCGGACGAACGCGCAATCGGCGGCGAGGCCGTACTGGTGCCAGCTTTGCCACGAGCGCGCGTTCGTGACGCCCTGTCCCAGCGCGGCCAGCGCATCCTGGCGCGCGGGACTGCGGTAGCCTTCCAGGATCGCCATCTCGTAGCCATGGCGCTCCTTCATGATCCGGAAGACGGTCAGCAGGCGCTGCGTGTAGTCCGCGTTCAGCATGGCCCAGTCGCGGCTGGCCGAGGCGAGCAGCGGCCGTTCCTGCGCCACTTCGGCCGTCGTGAACACGAGCGGCGGCAGCGGGGGCGGCGGCACGAGCTGCTCGCCCTGCAGCAGGTCGGCCACCTGCGTGTTCACGGCGCGCTCCGTCGACTCGTAGCCGCTCAGCATGGGCCGTTCCGCGAGCAGCAGGGCGGCCAGCGGCGGACAGCCTGGCCGGCTTCGTGCGGCGCCACTGGATCGCATGCGCG
>NZ_JBKYMO010000503.1:0-3886 GCF_047302915.1 Massilia sp. CT11-108
TCCTTGCGCAGCGCCGCGTCGAGGTACGGCAGCGCGTCGGCGCTGCGGCCCGCGTAGATCAGCGCGCGGGCCACCGTGCGCTGCACCAGCACGCTCACGGATAGTCCCGGAGGCGGCGCGGCGTCGAGCACCCGCCTGATCGTCGCTTGCCGGGTGGCGTCGGACGGGCACGATTTCAGCGAAGCCTCGGCCAGCAGGAAGTCGTCCGACGCTTCCGGCAGCACGTCCAAGTTGACAATGGCGCGCGGCAGCTCCGGCCGGTCAACCTGCAGCACCTGCAGGCCTTTCAGGCGGTAGCGCCACATCGCCGTCGACAGGTCGTCCACGCGGATGCCGAAGGTCCGCTCGAACGCCTGCACGGACGGCACGCCGTCATGGAAAGCCTTCAGGTAGGCGCCCAGGCGGCGCCGGTTGTCCTCCGACGACAGCGCATAGTGGACGACCAGCCAGGAACGCGCCGCGTACTCGACCTGCTGGCGCAGCTTGCCCTCCCCGCCCAACCCGCCGTCCTCGTTCTGCTCCAGCACGTCGCGGTAGTACAGCGCGTAGGTGCCCATTTCGCTGTCCAGCAGGCGGAAGTAGCGGCCGAGGATCGTGGGCCAGCGGCCAACCGACATGCGGTTGTCCGTGAAGCGTACGGTGGAAAAATAATGCGCGAAGCCGTCGATGAACCAGGTCGGGGCGCGCAGGTCGGTGTGGCGGTACAGGAAATGCCGCGCATACGCCTCGAACAGGAAGGACAGGCTGACGTTCAACGGATACCTTGCCAGCTTGCTGTTGTCGAGCGCGTCGATGGTCTCGAGTTGCGCGCCGAAACCCGCCACGCCGTCCGTGCAACTGCTGTAGACGCCGACGGTTTCCCGCGTCGGCGCATCGAGCCCGGCGCCCACGCGGGCCAGGTCGTCGAAGCGCGCCGTGTAATAGAACGTGATCTTGCTTTCCGGCCCGCTGGTTCTCGTATAGCCCTGCGTGTAGATGCGCAGCAGGTCGTCCAGCCGCTCCAGGTTGTCCAGCAGGCGCTGCGCCTCATCCTGGCTGGTGTCGGAGTACAGGATCACGTGCTGGCTCTCGGCGCGGAACCATTTCGACGGGTTCCGCTGGGACGTGACGGTGATGCTCTGGATCCCGTCCAAAGAGGGTTTGGAGACGGCCCCGGCCTGCCCGGCACCGGCGTTCAGAGTGAAGAGGAGGCCGGCAGCAGCCAGCGCGACGGCGCGGATCGACATGGGTGTCCTTTCTCGCGTGAGCCATGCCGGTGCACGGCCGTCGACGATTGTGACACAGTTTGTATATCCTATTTAAATATTTGGGTCCGCCCGGACCTGATTCGCAAGGTCCCGCCCCTGCTCGAACGCCGTCAAACTCTCGATGGTCGTCCGCATGATCTGTCCGATGGCTTCCACCGTGAAAAATGCCTGGTGCCCGGTGACGATCACATTCGGAAACGACACCAGCCGCTGGATGACGTCGTCCGTGATGATCGTCGACGACAGATCCTGGAAGAACAGGCTCGCTTCCTGCTCGTACACGTCGATCGCGAGACCGCCCAGCTGCCCCGTCTTCAGCGCGGCAATCGCGGCCTCCGTGTCGACCAGTCCGCCGCGGCTCGTGTTCACGAGGATGCTGCCCCGCTTCGCCCGCGCCAGCGATGCCGCGTTCACGATGTGGCGTGTCTCTTCCGTCAGCGGGCAGTGCAGCGAGACGACGTCGCTGCAGTCGAGCAGTTCGTCGATGCTCGCGTAGCGCCCGCCCAGCGCCTCGAACGCGGGCGACGGGTAGCGGTCGTGGCCGACCACCGTGCACCCGAAGCCGGTCATGATGCGGGCGAAGATCGTGCCGATCTTGCCCGTGCCGATCACGCCCACGGTCTTGCCGTGCAGGTCGAAGCCCATCAGGCCGTGCAGGTCGAAGTTGCCGTCGCGCGTGCGGGCGCTCGCGCGGGCGATCTTGCGGTTGACGGCCAGCAGCAGGCCCACCGCGAATTCCGCCACCGAGTGCGGCGAATAGTCCGTGACGCGCACGACGGCGAGGCCGAGCCGTTCCGCCGCGGCGACGTCGATGTGGTTGTAGCCGGTGGAGCGCGTCGCCACCAGCCGCGTGCCCTGCTGCGCGAGCAGCGCGAGGACCTCTGCGTCGACCGTGTCGTTGACGAAGACGCAGACGGCCGCGCAGCCTGTCGCGAGTGCGGCCGTCGACGGCGTCAGGCGGTCTTCCAGGAAGCGCAGGTCGTGGCCGGCTTCCCGGTTGGCGTCCGACAGCATCGATTTGTCGTACGGACGGGCACTGAAGATGGCGGTTTTCATGACCGCCAGTCTAGCGCAATCAGGGCGCGAGGCCCGCCATCAGCGCATCCAGTGTCGCCTGGCCGCGCACCTGGTACGTGCGGCGGTCGAAGATGCTGCCCGACTGGTCGTCCGGTGCCCCGACGTCCCAGAAGAACGGCAGCACGCCGTTGGCGCGGGCCTTCTTGACGACGTAGGTGTGGTAGTAGTTGCGCGACTTGAGGTGCAGCGCCAGCGAGTCGCCCGTCAGGTTCGTGCGACGCTGGGCAGCGAATTCGCCGAGCAGGACCGGAATGCCCTTGTCGACGAACGCCGTCTTCAGGCTCGCGAATTGGGCATCGACGTAGTCTTCCTCGCCCCACGTCGGATTGCGGTCGGTATCCGTCGTCGAGTGGTTGCCCGCGCCCCAGTAATAGGCCTGCTTGCCCCAGGATTCATCCTTGTTCATCAGCGCGAAATTGAACGGCGCGTAGAAGTGGATCTCGGCCATCATCCGGCCGGCGACCTTGTCGGCCGGCAGCGTCGGCATGTATTTCACCAGCAGGTCGATGTTGGTCTCCGGGGCCTGCACGACCAGCACGCGGTAGGCGTTGCGGCCGCCGGTGGAGCGCACGGCGTCGACGAAGGTCTGGTGATAGCTCTGCAGGACGGCGACTGCCGTTTTCAGCGTCGGCACGTCGGTATTCTGCTCGTTGCCCGTCGCCGGTTCGTTGGCGCTGGCGAACATCACGTGGTCGTCGAAATCGCGCAAGGTCGTCGCGATCTGCTCCCAGTATGCCTTCTGCTTGGCATTCACGGCATCCTTCTTGTCGGGTGTGATGTTCTTTTCCAGCCAGCCGCCGTCCCAGTGGATGTTGACCAGAACGTACATATCGTTGTCGACACAATACTGAACAACCTGTTTCACGCGGGCGAGCCAGGTGGCGCTGATCTGGCCCGTCTTCTGGTCCGCGTACTGGTCCCACGCCACGGGCAGGCGGATGGCGTTGAAGCCGGCTTTCTTGACGGTCTGGATGAGTTCGTTCGTGATCAGCGGATTGCCCCAGGCCGTTTCGCCGCCGATGGCTTCCATCGTGTTGCCGATGTTGAAACCGATGCGGATCGATGCCGCGATCTGCTGGGCGTCGTGCGACATGCCCGACATGTCGGACGGGATGGGATTCGTGTTGTAGCTCGGGTATGTGCCTGCGGTCGGTGCGGGCGTGGGTGTCGGCGTGGGTGTCGGCGTGGGCGTTGGCGTCGGTGCAGGCGCCGGTGCGGGCGTGACGGCAACCGGTGCGGTTGCCGGCGATGCGGAACCGCCGCCGCCGCCGCAACCGGCGAGCAATGCCGCGAGCAATGCGGCGGACAGCGTGGACAAGGCTTTCATGGATCTCCTCCAGGTATTTCTAATAAACCTGCAGGGTAGAAAAATCTTATGCCTTGAGGATAGCTATTGGCGGAAAATTGCTAACAATATGCAGATTGTTGAAGGATTTTTGGAGGCTGTGTTAGCGATGCGGGCTTTGCAGCGCGCGCCCTCGGCGCGCGGGGGCCGGGCCCCCGGGGGGGGGCGGGGGGGGGGGTGGGGGGGGGGGGGGGGGGGGGGGGCCCCCCCCACAAAA
>NZ_JBKYMO010000504.1:0-3881 GCF_047302915.1 Massilia sp. CT11-108
GCCACCTTGCGTTCCAGCATCAGCCTGAACGTCGCTTCACTGGCGCCGTAGCCGTGTTCGATCGTGTCGACGCCGGCATCCTCGACCGCAAGGACCTGGGCGCGATCCGCAACGGCATGCTGGCGGACGTCGTCGCGGTCGACGGCGATCCGACGGCGGATATTGCTGCGCTGCGCAAGGTGGGATTCGTGATGAAGGGCGGAATGGTGTACCGGAATCAGCCAGGGATTCAATGAGCGTCATTCACCGATCGGCATTCCTGATATCCGCTGCGGCGTTGCGGTTTTCCACAATAGCCGATGCAGATATTTTGCGTGATGATGACGGTGTTACTAATAGCGCATGAAGCCTAGCCATGAAAAAACCATTCTATAAAGTCCTTTATGTCCAGGTATTGTTTGCGATTATCGTGGGCGTCCTGCTGGGTATCTACGATCCGGGCATCGCAACCGCGATGAAGCCTTTGGGAGACGGCTTCGTCAAACTGATCAAGATGATCATCGCCCCGGTGATTTTCTGTACCGTCGTCGCCGGTATCGCCGGCATGCAGGACATGAAAAAGGTCGGCCGCGTCGGCGGCAAGGCGCTGCTCTACTTCGAGATCGTGTCGACGTTCGCACTGGCCATCGGCCTGCTCGTCGCCAACGTGATCAAGCCGGGCGCCGGCTTCAACGTCAACCCGGCCACACTGGACACGCACTCGATCGCCCAGTACACCGAGAAGACCAAGGCGCTGACCACGACCGACTTCCTCATGAACATCATCCCGAACACGTTCGTGGATGCGTTCGCCAAAGGGGAAATCCTGCAAGTCCTGCTGATCGCGATCCTGTTCGGCTTCGCGCTGTCGATGCTGGGTGAACGAGGCCGTCCGCTGACCCGCTTCATCGACGACATGTCGCACGCCATCTTCGGCGTCGTGAACATCATCATGAAAGTCGCCCCGATCGGTGCATTCGGCGCCATGGCCTTCACCATCGGCAAATACGGCGTCAAGTCGCTGATCCCGCTGGCCTCGCTCGTCGGTTCGTTCTACCTGACCTGCTTCCTGTTCGTCGCCATCGTCCTCGGCACCATCGCCCGCCTGACCGGCTTCTCGATCTTCCGCTTCCTCGCCTACATCAAGGAAGAGCTGCTTATCGTCCTCGGTACGAGCTCGTCGGAAAGCGCCCTGCCGGCCCTGATGCGCAAGCTGGAAAAAATGGGTTGCCCGAAATCGGTCGTGGGCCTCGTCGTGCCGACCGGCTACTCGTTCAACCTGGACGGCACCAACATCTACATGACGATGGCCGCCCTGTTCGTCGCCCAGGCCACGAACACGGAACTGACCCTGACGCAGGAACTGACGATCCTGGGCGTGGCGATGCTGACCTCGAAAGGTGCCTCGGGCATCACCGGCGCCGGCTTCATCACGCTGGCCGCCACGCTGGCCGTCGTCCCGACCATTCCGGTGGCCGGCATGACCCTGATCCTCGGCATCGACAAATTCATGAGCGAATGCCGCGCGCTGACCAACATCATCGGCAACGGTGTCGCCACGGTCGTCGTGTCGAAATGGGAAGGCGAGCTGGACAAAGAGCGCCTGACCGCCGAGCTGAAGAATCCGAGCCCGGACGACGCGACCGGCGACCTGCACCCGGTCCGCGAAGCCGCCTAAGCCAGGACAGGGAACGATTCCTCGTTCAGACGCCGGGTTCGCCCGGCGTTTTTTTTTGCAACAGCCACAACCGCGCATACACGCCGTTCCTCCGCAACAGTTCCTCGTGCGTGCCCTGCTCCACGACGCGGCCCTGGTCCATGACGATGATCGCGTGCGCATGCACGATGGTCGACAGCCGGTGCGCGATGACGAGCGTCGTGCGCTGCGCCGACAGGCGCTCCAGCTCCTTCACGATCGCATGTTCGGACACGGCATCGAGCGCCGACGTCGCCTCGTCGAACACGAGGATCACGGGCTGCTTGAGGATCGCGCGCGCGATGCCGATGCGCTGGCGCTCCCCGCCGGAAAAATTCACGCCCCGCTCGCCGACCGGACTGTCGTAGCCGTCCGGCAGCGCGGCGATCGTCTCGTGCAGTTGCGCCGCCCGCGCCGCCGCCACGATCTCCTCGCGCCCCGCGCCAGCGCGCGCGTAGCCGATGTTGCTGGCCACCGTGTCGTTGAAGAGCGCGGCATCCTGCGGCACGACGCCGATCGCGCGGCGCACGCTGGCGGGGCTGCAGCGGCGGATATCCTGCCCGTCGATGAGGATGCGTCCCCGGTCGGGGTCGTAGAAACGCAACAGCAGCCGCGCCAGCGTCGACTTGCCCGAACCGCTGCGTCCGACGACGGCCAGCGTGGTGCCGGGCGGGATGCGCAGGCTGACGTCGTCGAGCGCGGTGCGGCCCGGCTCGTAGTCGAAGCCCACGTGCTCGAACACCACCTCGCCCGCGCCGGGCACGAGCGCGGGCTGCCCCGGCAGGTCCGGCATCTCCGGCTGCTCGCCCAGCAGGGCGAACAGGCGCTCCGCGTTGACCCATGCGTCGCGCGATTCGCGGTACACGAAGCCGAGGGCGTTCAACGGCAGGCAGACCTGCAGCGCGTACGCATTGATCAGCACGAGGTCGCCCACGCGCATCCGGCCCGCCAGGACGTCCTGCCCGGCCAGCAGCATGATGGCGGCGACGCCCAGCGCAATCACGCCGCTCTGCCCCACGTGCAGCAGGAACAGCGCGCGCTGGTTCTTGACACCCGCGTCGCGCCACCGGTCCATCGTGGCCGCGAACTTCGCCGCCTCGTGGCCCTCGTTCGTGAAGTACTTCACGGTATCGTAGTTCAGCACGCTGTCCGCCAGCTGGCCCTTGGCGCGTGAATCGAGCTTGTTCACGCGCCGCTGGTAGACGACGCGCCGCGCCGTGAACACGAGCGTGAAGCCCGCGTACAGGAGGAAGGTCGCGACGATGATGGCGGCGTAGCCCGCCGGATAGCGGCGCAGCATGATGGCGAGCACGAGGCCGATCTCGACGAGCGTCGGCACGATCGTGAACAGCCCGACGCCCAGCAGGTAGGCGATGCCGCTGGTGCCGCGGTCGATGTCCGGCAACAGGCTGCCGACCTGGCGCCGGGCATGGAAGCGCGGCCCGAGCGCATGCAGGTGCGCGAACGTCTTGCCCGCATACGCCGAGACCGTGCTCAGCGTCACGCGCGCGAACAGCAGGTCGCGCCATTCGTTGAACAGCGTGCTCGCGAAGCGCAGCAGCGCATAGCCCACCAGCAGATACCAGGGCAGCAGCGCCGGCAGCGTCGCCTGCGAAAACGCGTCGATGATGCGCTTGAGCAGCAGCGGCACGGCCACCGTCGCCACTTTCGCGGCCAGCAGCAGGACGATGGACACCGCCACCCGCCCGCGGTTGGCGCGCATCACGCCCCACAGCTCGGCCGCGAAGCGGCGGCGGGCGGCACGGTCGGCGGCGGTGTCGGCGGTCATGCCGGGTTTGACCGTCGCGGCGGCGCAAGGCTCCCGTCCGGCGCCTGTGCTGCCTCAAGCATTCATGCGGTCAGTGTGTGCGGCGTGGCAGGTTTTCCAGGCGGAAGATGACATCGACGGGTTGGCGCAGCTTCAGCGCCGGCACGGCCAGCAATTGCTCGCGATCGACGTCCTGGGCGCGCGCCCGGTCCGCACCGCCGTCGCGCCGGAAGTCGCCCCGTTCCAGGCCCATCGCCGTGCTGAGGTTCTTCAGCGCTTCCGGCGTCGCGCCCATGAGGCCGCCGACGCGCCCCCACGCCCCTAACCCCCAGACCACGACCCCGCCTGCGCCGCACTGGCGCGGCGGGATTGTGCCTTCGAAATCGGAATACGAGATGGGATGGTCTTCCACGTGCACGGCCATGCGCCGGTCGTGGG
>NZ_JBKYMO010000505.1:0-3874 GCF_047302915.1 Massilia sp. CT11-108
CACCGCCACCGTCGCGCTGGACGGCGGCGCGCTGGTCAGCGGCGGCAGCGTCGGTCTCACGGTGCGCTTCTCCGCGGCGGTGACGGCGCTCGACGCCGCGGCCCTCGACACGCCGCACGCCGCGCTCACGAACCTGCACCACTCGGACGACTACCGGACGTGGTATGCGACCCTGTCCGCGGCCGACGCGGGCATCGTCGACAACACCAACACCGTCGGCGTCGATCTGACGAAAGTGCACGACACGCTCGGCAACGCGGGCAACGGCACGGCCAGCTCCGGCAACTACACGTACGATACGACGGTGGCCGCCTACATCTCGGGGCTCTTCGTCAGCGACGAAGGTCCGTATGCCGACGACGGCATCACGAACAGCGGCGGCGAATACGCCTACGGCTATTTCATCGGCACCCTGGCCGGCAACCAGCAGCTGAAGGTGATGATCGACGGACAGGAAGTGGACCCGTACGGCCTGCACGTGTACTCGGCGGAAGGCGGCAGCACGTACTGGAATTACGCGGGCGAAGCGTACCTGCCCCCGGGCGTGCACACGTACACCGCGAGCATCGTCGACGACGCCGGCCATGCCAGCGCCACGGTGTCGAAGCAGTTCACGATCGACCTGACGGCGCCGAACGTGACCGGCTCTCCCGACGGCAGCACGGCGTTCGACGTCGCGGGCGACCTCGTCCTCACGTTCGACAAACCCGTGTACTGGACGAGCGGGGAAAGCAGCTACGACGGCCTGCAGCTGTACGACTTCGACGACGCCAGCATCGACATCCCCCTGACGGAAGCGAACTTCTCGGCCGACCACAAGACCATCACGCTCACGGCCGACGAGCTGCACCTCGGCTCGGGCAACGACTATTCCCTCTACCTGCCCTACGCGCTGACCGACCTGGCCGGCAACCAGGTGGCGGAGCACAGCATCGTCTTCCACACGGCCGGCACCTACGTCGACGTGACGGCGCCGCGGGCGATGAACCTCCGGGCCGACGTGAGCGGAGGCGACTACGGCGTCGGCGCAACCATCGGGATCCGCGTGACGTTCAGCGAACCGGTCGACGTGCGCGGCGACCCCGGCCTCGAACTCAACAACGGCGCCTTGGCCAGGTTCCGCGGCATGAGCGACGACCACCGCAGCGCGCTGTTCGAGTACACGGTGGCGGCCGGCGACAACGACGTGGGCAGCCTGAACTTCGTCACCAGGGGCGATCTGACGGACCATTTCGCGGACGGCGCCGGCAACGTGCTCGACCTCGCGCACATCACGTACGGCTCCCTCGGCGACTCCGACGGCTACGGCGGCACGATCCGGATCGACACGCACGCCCCGGGCGCCCTGCCCGCGCCGACGCTCGCCGCCGCATCCGACACCGGCACCGCCGGCGACAACGTCACGAGCGTCGTGGCGCCCACCATCGCGGGCAGCGGCGCCGAACCGTGGGCCGAGATCGCGCTGTACGTGGGCGACCGCCTCGCGGCCAGCGGCTGGGCCGACGGCGACGGCCACTGGAGCATCGACAACGTCCTGCTGGGCACCAACGGCACCTACGCGGTCAAGACCGTCCAGTACGACGCCGCGCATAATGCGAGCGCGCCGTCGCAGCCGCTGACGATCACCGTCGCCGGCTCGACCGCCGCGGGTGCGACGTTCGCGCCGGGCTCCGACAACGGCCTGTCCTCCAGCGACACCATCACGAGCATCGCCGCGCCGGAACTGACGGGCACCGTGGCCGCCGGCACCCAGGTGACCGTGTGGGACGGCGACACGAGCCTGGGTTCCACCACCGCCGGCGACAACGGCGTATGGCATTTCTCGCCCCTGTGGAACCTCGCGAACGGCCAGCACACGATCACGCTGGAACTGCAGGATACCGGGGGCAACGTGACGCCGCGCGACCTGTCGGTCCCGTTCACCTTCACGGTCGACGCCATCGAACCGGACGCCCCGGGCCAGCCGGTGCTGGCGGCGGCGAGCGACACGGGCGTCTCGTCCTCGGACGGCATCACGAACGACACGACGCCCACGCTGACCGGCCTTGCTGCGGAAAGCGGCGGCCGGATGCTGGTCTACGACGGCGCGGCCCTCGTGGGCGGGGCCGACGTCGGCAATAACCGGAGCTGGACGGTCACGCTCGGCGGCGGCGGGCCGCTCACGGACGGCGTGCACACGTTCACCGTGGTCCAGGAAGATGCGGCCGGCAACCAGGGCGCCGCATCCGCGCCGTTGTCGGTCACGATCGACACGACGGCACCGACGGTGGCATTGACCCAGTCGACCAGCAAGGCGGGGGCGAACTGGCACAGCCTGACGTTCAGCGAAAAGATCGTGTTCGCGCAGAACGGCACGGTCGACGTGCTCGACAGCGGCAATCACGGGCGCTCGCACCATGCGTGGGACGTGTTGACCAACTGGGACATCGCGAACGGGAACACGCTGGAACTCAACCTGGGCACGCTGAACGGCGTCTACCACCTCACGGTGAACGGCAGCGCGATCGAGGACGTGGCGGGGAACGTCGCCATCGTCGGCAGCGACACCTTCGGCGTCGGGCCGACGGCCTGACGGACGATCAGGGCGCGGGCCACTCCAGCGCGCGGCCGCTTGCGAAGCTGCGCGCTGCTCCCGTGAGCGGATCGTCGAACGCGATGGACCGCGCCAGCAGTTGCAGCGGCGCGGAGAAATCGTCGCCCTTGCACGGCAGCGCGACGGGATAGAAGGCGTCGTTCAGGATCGGCACGCCCAGCGACGCCATGTGCAGGCGCAGCTGGTGCTTGCGGCCCGTGTGCGGATGCAGGCGGTAGCGCGCGACGTCGCCGCGCGTTTCCAGCAGCTCGACGAACGTCTCGGAATTCGGCTCGCCCTCTTCTTCGCGCATCACGAAGAACTTGTCGCCGTCGACCATGCGGCTCCGGTAGGTGAACGGGAAGTCGCGCCCGTGCAGCACCGGTGCCAGCGCCTCGTACACCTTGCGGATGCTGCGCTTCTGGAACATCGACTGGTACGTCCCGCGCGTGGCCAGGTTGTGCGAGAAGATGACGACGCCGGCCGTCTCGCGGTCGAGGCGGTGGATCGGCGTCAGGTGCGGCAGGTCGAACTTCTGTTTCAGGCGCACGAGCAGGGTCTCGCGCAGGAAGCGCCCCGTCGGAATCATCGGCAGGAAATGCGGCTTGTCGACGACGAGCAGGTGCTCGTCCTGGAAGATCACGCTTTCCTCGAACGGAATCGGCGTCTCGTGTTCCAGCTCGCGGTAATACCAGATGCGCATGCCCTGGCGTACGTGGCTTTCCGCCTGCAGCGGCGTGCCCTGCGCGTCGACGACGTCGCCGCGGACGAGGCGCTCGGCCCAGGACGGGCCGGCGATGGCGGGAAAACGCGCCTCGAGGAAGGCCAGCATGCCGCCGGTCCGGGTTTCCGTGATCCACAAATAGCTGGGCGCCACGCCGTCCCGCACCGGCAGCGGCACGACGGCGTTGGCCGCGGCCTGGTGGCCCTTCCTGACGAAACGTGCCATCGATTCCTTATTTATTCATCAGCGTTGCGCAACGTTGGAACGGTAAGGCGGCAACCGGTTGACCGACACGCCCTTGCTGCGCGCGTACAGCGGCAGCAGCACGTTCATGTGGCTATCGATCTGCTCGATGCGCTCGCTGCCGCCCGGGTGCGTGGACAGCAGCTCGATCGGCGCGCCGCTCTGGTTCAGCGCCGCCATCTTGTTCCACAGCGCGATGCCGGCACGCGGGTCGTAGCCGGAGCGCGCGGCGATGTCGAGGCCCACGAGGTCGGCCTCGCGCTCCTCGTCGCGCGAGAATTTCAGCACGAGGAGCTGGCCGGCCGCGTTGGTCGCGCCGCGCTGTCGGCCTGGCT
>NZ_JBKYMO010000506.1:0-3872 GCF_047302915.1 Massilia sp. CT11-108
GGCGCCGAACAGCGTGGGTCCGTTCGCGAGGCGCAGCTCGACGTAGCAGGCGGCGCGCGCATCGGCGCCCGAGCCGATCGAGTGCTCGTGGTAGTCCATCAAACGGATGTCCAGGCCGAGCGCGTTGACGAAGGCGTCGATCGGGCCGTTGCCGGTGCCCTGGTGCGGTTCCGTCACGCGGTTGTGCTGCACGGTCGTGTCGATCTGCACGCGCTCCTCGCCCTCGCTGTTCTCGACCAGGCGGTGCGAGACGTAGCGGTAGGCGGCGTTTTCCTGGTTGAAGTACTCACGGTCGAACAGGGCGTGGATGTCGGCGGCGGCGACTTCGCGGCCGGTGGCGTCGGCATGCTTCTGCACGACGCGCGAGAATTCGATCTGCAGGCGGCGCGGCAGTTCGAGGCCGTATTCCTGCTCGAGCAGGTAGGCCATGCCGCCCTTGCCGGACTGGCTGTTCACGCGGATCACGGCGTCGTAGCTGCGGCCCAGGTCGGCCGGGTCGATCGGCAGGTACGGCACTTCCCAGATGGCGTCCGCCTGCTGCTTCGCGAAGCCCTTCTTGATCGCGTCCTGGTGCGAGCCCGAGAACGCCGTGAACACGAGGTCGCCGACGTACGGATGGCGCGGGTGCACGGGGATCTGGTTGCATTCCTCGACCAGCTGGCGGACGGCATCGATGTCCGAGAAGTCCAGGCCCGGGTGCACGCCTTGCGTGTACAGGTTCAGCGCGAGGGTGACCAGGTCGACGTTGCCGGTGCGCTCGCCGTTGCCGAACAAGCAGCCTTCGACGCGGTCGGCGCCGGCCATCACCGCCAGCTCGGCGGCGGCGACGGCGGTGCCGCGGTCATTGTGCGGGTGCACGCTGATCACGAGGTTCTCGCGCTGCTTCAGGTTACGGCACATCCATTCGATCTGGTCGGCGTAGACGTTCGGCGTCGCCGCTTCCACGGTCGACGGCAGGTTGACGATCACCTTGTTGTCCGCGCTCGGCTGCCATACGTCGACGACGGCGTCGACGATGCGCCTGGAGAAATCCAGTTCCGTCGTCGAGAACGATTCCGGCGAGTATTCGAGGCCCCACTTGGTGTCCGGATGCTGGGCGACCAGTTCCTTGATCAGCTTCGTGCCGTTGACGGCGATCTGCACGATCTCGTCCTGGTTCATGCCGAACACGACGCGGCGGAACACCGGCGCGACCGAGTTGTAGACGTGGACGATGGCCTGCTTCGCGCCGACGCACGACTCGACGGTGCGGCGGATCAGTTCTTCACGGGCCTGCGTCAGGACGATGATGGTGACGTCGTCCGGGATGCGCTTTTCCTCGACCAGCATGCGCACGAAGTCGAAGTCCGTCTGCGAAGCGGACGGGAAGCCCACCTCGATTTCCTTCACGCCGATCTGCACGAGCTTTTCGAAGAAGCGCAGTTTCTTCTCCGGGCTCATCGGCTCGATCAATGCCTGGTTGCCGTCGCGCAGGTCCGTGCTCATCCAGACCGGCGGCTTGTCGATGATGCGGTTCGGCCACTGACGGTCGGCCAACGGGACGGCGGGGAAGGGGCGGTATTTGGCGGAAGGGTTGGTCAACATGGCGGTGCTCCTGATTATCAAATGCTGGTGAAGGTGTCGTTTCGATCGTTGTGGCGGGGGCTGCCGGACGGGCCACGGACGCTAGGCCCGGCAACCGATCGGTAGTTTTAGCGAGCGAAACACCACACGTGCGCCGGCAGACAGCAGGATAGCTCCGGCGGAAATAACAGACAGCGTGGATGTGGTAGTGGCAAACATCGGTACAACTTTCCTTGGGCTACGAATCCGGCAACCTTGGCCGGGCGGGACAGCGGCGATTTACGCGCGTAGTAGCAGGGCTGCCGGCGTTAGCGCGCGGGCAAGCGATAGGGAAGTCGACAGAGGCAGAGGGGAGAACATTTCTCCACTCTAAGTGAATTTTGTTTGGCGTGTCAAGCGTTTCGTGTGTTGTCGTTTGGTCACCACGGTTTTTGCGAACAATCAACTTCTCTGGATGAGCCGAGTGTCACAGTACGCGCTTCATGTCGCCAGGGAGCACACCATGCCCGTACTGAAAGGTCTCGACACGACGATGGAACTGACGCGCCACGCCCAGGCGCTCAAGGAACAGGGCTACGCGTTCGCGCTGCGCTACTACAGCCACAACGCGGCCAAGAATTTGTCGCTCGGCGAGGCGCGGGCGCTGTCGCAGGCGGGACTCGCGCTCGGCGCCGTGTGGGAAACGAGCGGCACCCGCGCCGGCTTCTTTACCCGCGCGCAGGGCCTGGCGGACGGCGCGGCGGCCTTCCGGATGGCGCGTGACGTGATCGGGCAACCGTTCGGCTCCGCGATCTATTTCGCGGTCGACTACGATCCGACGCAGGCCGATCTCGACGGCGCCGTCAGTAATTATTTTACCGGCGTGCACGCGGCGCTGTACGTGGCGGCGGAAGGCAAGCCGTCGTACCGCGTGGGCGTGTACGGCTCGGGCCTGTGCTGCGGCACGCTCGTCGAGCGGGGCCAGGCGGCCCTGTCCTGGCTTTCGCAGTCGACCGCCTTCGCGGGCTCGCGCCTGTACGCGGAACAGAAGCGCTACGACATCATCCAGCTGCTTCCGGTGCGCATCCCGGGTGCCGACGGGATCGTGCTCGACATCGATCCGGACGCGACGCATCCGGACCGCGACGGCGGCTTGTTCATGGTTTAACCGAGCGTTCAGCCGACGACGACTTTCGGCGCGCCCGCCGCCATCGACCCGATGACGGCCGCATCGCCGAAGCCTTCGCGGCGGAACAGCGCCAGCACCTCGTCGACGCTTTCAGGAGCGCACGAGACGAGCAGGCCGCCCGATGTCTGCGGGTCCGTCAGCAGCACGCGCTGCGTGTCCGTGATCGCGCCGCCCAATTCGACGTCATGGCCGTACGCATCCCAGTTGCGGCCCGACGCACCCGTGAAATAGCCGGCGTGGGCCAGCGCCTCGACGCCCGGCAGCAGCGGGATGTTCGCCATGTCCAGCTGCGCCGTCAGCTGCGCGCCGCGCGCCAGCTCGAGCAGGTGGCCCAGCAGGCCGAAGCCGGTGACGTCCGTCAGCGCGTGCACGCCGGCCAGTTCCGACAGGGCCTTGCCCGGCTTGTTCAGCTTCGTCGTGTTCGCGACCATGGCGGCATAGCCGTCCGCATCCAGTTGATCCTTCTTCAACGCGGCCGACAGCACGCCCACGCCCAGCGGCTTGCCGAGGACGAGCACGTCGCCCGCGCGCGCATCCGCGTTGCGCTTCACCTTCGACGGGTGCACGAGGCCCAGCACGACGAGGCCGTAGATGGGTTCCACGGAGTCGATCGTGTGACCGCCCGCGATGGGGATGCCCGCTTCCGCGCAGATCGATTCGCCGCCCTGGATGATCTTGCCGATCGTCTCCAGCGGCAGCTTGTTGATCGGCATGCCGACGAGGGCCAGCGCCATGATCGGCGTGCCGCCCATCGCGTACACGTCCGAGATCGCGTTGGTGGCGGCGATGCGGCCGAAGTCGAACGGATCGTCGACGATCGGCATGAAGAAGTCGGTCGTCGCGATCAGCGCCTGCTCGTCGTTCAGCTTGTAGACGGCCGCGTCATCGGCCGTCTCGATGCCGACCATGAGCTCTTTCGGCACGGGGAAGCCGCTCGACTTCTTCAGGATCTCGGACAGCACGCCCGGCGCGATCTTGCAGCCGCAGCCGCCGCCGTGGGAGAACGAGGTCAGTTTGATGGGTTGGTCGGCGGATGTGTTCATACAGTGCTCTTTTTTAAACTTGCGTTGATCTGAAGAGAAGATTATCCACCAAGTCGAGCAGGCGCGCTCGACTTGGTGGATAATCTTCTCTTCAGATC
>NZ_JBKYMO010000507.1:0-3871 GCF_047302915.1 Massilia sp. CT11-108
ACCCGGACGCGCAGCGGCGGGTGCCGGCGGCGGCATCGTGGCCATCGGGCTGCCCGCGGGCGGCTGGCCATTGACCAGGCTCGGCAGCACCGGTGCGCCGAGATTCTTCAGCAGCACGGTGTCGTCGACCGGTTGTGCCGTCGCGCCGGCGGCGCGCATGAATTCGTAGCGGTCCATCGACAGGCTGTCGTTCTGTTCCTTGCTGCGCACCACGACCGGGCGCAGGAACACCATCAGGTTACGTTTGGCGCGCGTGCGGGTGCGGTACTTGAACAGGTTGCCGATGATCGGAATGTCGCCCAGCCCACGCGTCTTTTCGTTGTTCTCGGATTCATCATCCGAGATCAGCCCGCCCAGCACGACGATCTGGCCATTGTCGGCCAACACGTTGCTCTCGATCGCGCGGACGGTGGTCACGATTCCCGACGCCGAGCTGACGGAGTTGTCGATCCCCGAATTCTCGTGGTAGATCGCCAGCTTGATCGTACCGCCTTCGGAAATCTGCGGGCGCACTTTCAGCAGCAGGCCCACGTCCTTGCGGTCGACCGTCTGGAACGGATTGCTTGCCCCGCTCGCGCCCGTCGTGAAGGAACCCGTAATGATCGGTATGTTCTGACCGACCTTGATCGTCGCCAGTTCGTTATCCAGCGTGATCATGTTCGGTGTGGACAAGATGTTGGCGTGTCCCGTACTTTCAAGGGCATGCGCGATCGCGCCCAGGCCCAGCTCGCCGTTCACCTGCTTGAAGAGGCCGATCGACAGGCCGGTCGGCGTCGGGATCGAGCTGCCGGTGGTCGCGCCGGACGCGCCGCTGATGCCCGTCGCCGCGGCCAGCGCCAGGTTGACGATGTTGTTGTTGCTGCCGCCGAGGCTGAACGACTGCAGGCCGCCGACGCGGTAGCTGCTGTTGTTGTTGCCGGTCAGGCCCACCCATTGCACGCCGAACTCGGACGCGTCGGTCGACGTCACCTCGACCACCAGTGCCTCGATGTAGACCTGGGCGCGGCGCACGTCGAGCTGGTCGATGACGGCGCGCAGGTTGCGGTACATGGCGTCCGGCGCCGTGATGATGAGGCTGTTGGTCGACGCGTCGGCCTGGATGAAGCCGGAACCCTGTCCGCCGCCGGCACCGCCGGCCGTGGCCTGGCCCTGCTGGGAGAACGAGCCGCCCGTGCCGCCCATGCCGACGCTGCTCTGCTGGCCCTGCTGGCCGCCGAGCCCGCCGGCACCGCCTGCGCCGCCGGTGGCGGTGGACTGGATCGAACCGCCCGCCGTGCCCTGCTGCTGCACCGGTACGGCCGACGCATCCTGCGACACGACGGCGCGCAAGGTCTGCGCGACCTTGCTGGCGTCGGCGTTCTTCAGGTAGACCACGTGGATGTTGCCGAGTTCCGCCGTCGGCTGGTCGAGCTTCGCGATCAGGTTCTTGGCCATGCTCGCGCGCGCGGGCGACGGCGCGCGCACGATGACGGAGTTGGTGCGCGGATCGGCCAGCACCGTGACGCGGCCCGCGTCGCCGCCGGCCGCCGGTTCCATCAGGCGCGTGACGAGCGTGGCGACGTCGCTGGCGATGCCGTTGCGGATCGGGACCACGTCGAGGTCGCCGGTGGCCGGCGCGTCGAGCGCGGCGATGATCTTCGACAGGCGGCGCAGGTTGTCGGCGTAGTCCGTGATCACGAGGCTGTTGTTGCCCGGATCGGCCATGATCGAGTTGTTGGGCGAGATCAGCGGACGCAGCACGGCCGTCAGGTTCGCGGCGGACTCATGCTGCAGGCGGTAGACCTGCGTGGCGATCTGGTCGCCTTTGACCCGCGAGCCGCCGGTGCCGACCTGCGTGGGCGACGACTGCAGCTTCGCTTCCGCTTCCGGCACCACCTTGGCATAACCGTCGCCGGTGACGACCGCATAGCCCTGCAGGCGCAGTGCCGAGGTCAGCAGCGAGAAGGCCTGGGCCCTGGTCAATGTCTTTTCCGAAACGAGCGTCAGCGTGCCTTTCACGCGCGGGTCGATGATGAACGTCGTCCCCGTGTAATGGCCGACCGCCTTGATCACGGACTCCATGTCGGCATTGACGAAGTTGAGCGCGGCGCCATTACCACTACCGTCCTGGGCATGGGCGAGCGGCGGCAGGACGCTTGTTCCGACGGTGCAGCAGAGCATGGCGCCGGCCACGATGCGGCGCAGTGCCGGGAGTTGCTGGATGCTGCGGGTTGGATTTTTTTTCATCATCTGAACTCTAACGCGATTATGTTCTTGCCGTTCACCATACGCCGTTGACCCAGCAGGTTGAGCAGGTTGCCCAGCGTGTCTTCGTACTTGTCGGCCGCCGCGGCCTGTCCCGAGAAGTGCAAGCGGCCGTTTTCCAATGCTCCATTACCAGACAGCAGGAGCGCACCGCTCACCGTACGCAGCACCACGTCGGCCCGCTGGCCGTGCCAGTCCATGGCCATCTCGTAGGTACCGAGCGGTTTGATCGGGCTCATGCGCGATCCCATGTCGGTCAGCGACAGCACCGTACGTCCGCTCACCGCCACCGTATTGCCCTGGCGCGCGATGTCCAGCAGGTTCCAGGACAGCTTGATCGTGCCCGTGAGCGCGAGCGTGTTCAACGGCGCACCCAGCCCGGCCAGGCCTTCGGCCGGCAACAGCAACTGGCCGGCGCTGACCTGCCATTGCGACCAGCTGCCGCTGACGTGCACGGGCTGCGCCAGCGCCTGGTCGTTGGCCAGGTCCATGCTGACATCCCCGAACAGCACCAGCGGCGACAGGCGCCAGCTGAAGCGTCCCGGCAGCAGCGGGGTGACGGATCCGCCCGCGCCCGGCGCCCCGCCCACAAAGGCTGAGCCGCGCCAAAGCGTACCCTGCGCATCCCCCAGAGTCAAACGGCCATCCGTCTGGCGTTCGACCATCGGCGCGAGCCATGCCGCCGGCAGGAACGCGAGTACCGTCAGGATCACCGCGAGCGTCGGCAGCGCGATCCAGGCAAACGTGCGCCTCATTGGCCGCTGCCGGTGTTCTGGCGCAGCGTCAGGCTGGCGTCGACCTGGCCGGCGGCGGGCAGGGACGTGACGACGGCGTCCTGCACGAGCAAGCGGTTGGCGCGGCGCTGCTCGTCCAGCCACGTGGCCAGGTTGGCGAACGCCACGTTATTCAACTGCAGCTTGATGTACTCGCCGTTCACCGACAGCGATTCCGGATTCAGGCCGCGTCCCGACAGGCTGCTGCCGACGGTTTCGCGCGTGAGCGGCACGACGTGCGTTTCCGGCGCCTGGGCCAGCGTGCTCGCTTCCTGGGCCATGGCCTGCATCTCGGCCGCCTGCTGGCGCAGCTGCGGCAACTGGCGGCGCAGCTGGGCGCGCCCTTCGATGGCCGGATCGACGAGCAGCAGGTACAGCAGCGCGGCCAGCACGACGGCGCCGCCGGCCGCCAGGAAGCGGCGTTCCTGCTCGGTGCGCGCGAGCCAGAGCGCCGTGGCGCGCTCGCGGTACTGGGCAAAGGTGGTGGCGATGCTCATGGTTTGGCTCCCGTGCTGCGGATGACCCAGTTGCCCGGCGTGCTTTCTTCCAGCGTGAGCCGGCGCGTGGCCAGGGCCGTGCGCAACTGCCCGGTCAAACCGGGGTCGACCGTTTCGGGTTTGACTTTGACGGTCAACGCGCGTTCGCGGTATTCAATTGATACAAGTCCAACCGGACGGCCGAGCGATCGCGTCGCTTCACCCAGCGCCGAGGCGAGATAAGTAAATTCGTCGGGCGACACGTCGCCCGTGTTGGCGCGCGCGCGGGCGATGTGCTGGCGCATCTGCAGCACGGGATCGAGGATCGTCGTTTCGCGCGGATACACGTTGCGGTAGGTCTGGACCATCGACTGGCGC
>NZ_JBKYMO010000508.1:0-3845 GCF_047302915.1 Massilia sp. CT11-108
CAGGTACGGCGCGGCGCCGCGCCGCGCCGTACCTGCGCCACGTCGCCACGACGGCGGCACTGGGCCTGGTCGCGGACTTCTTCTTCCTGACCGTCGTGCCGGCGTTGCTCGGTGCCGCCGGCATGAGTTCGTTTTCGTCCGCGTTCCAACGCACGGCCGCCGATCCGGCGTCCGGCCGCATGCTGCTGTGGCGGCTTGCCGCCACGCTGATCGAACAGCATCCGTGGCTTGGCGTCGGACCCATGCATTTCGCACACCATGCCGGTTATCTGCACATCGGTGCCCATCCGCACGACTGGCTGTTCCAGGTTGCCGTCGAATGGGGATTGCCCGCCCTTGCGTGCCTGCTTGCCGCCATCGCGTACGGGCTGCGCGCCCTGCTGCGATCCGGCGCGCGCGTCCGCGACGACGACGGCGCCAACCAGGCCATCTTCGCCGCGCTGCTCACGGGCGCCGTGGCGATCCTCGTCGACGGGCTCGTGTCCGGCATTTTCGTGATGCCGCAGAGCCAGCTCGCCGTCGCGTTGTATCTCGGGTGCGCCATCGGCTGGCACCGGATCGCCGGCCCGGCGCTAACCGCCGTACCGGGCGGCGTCCGCTATGGCGTAAGTGCGGTGTGCATCGTCGCGGCAATGGTGGGGGTGGTCGCCGGCGCAGGGCCGGATGCCGGCGCCAGGCTGCGCAGCGAGGATCCGACGCCGGCGCAGCAGGCGCTCAACACAGGCTCGCAATGGCCCCGCCTGTGGAAGGCCGGTTACTTCTGATCAGACGATCTTCTGGCGATCCGCCAGCAACGCCTCATACGTCAGGTTCTGCAACAACGTGTAGTGCACGGGATTGAGGCTGACGAACTGGACGCCGTATGCAAACCCCTCGGCCTGTTCCGGCCCGCCCGACAGGGCACTGATGTTGCGCACCGCCGCGCGCGTGCGGACGCGGATTTCCTGGTTGTTGGGCGGGGCCAGCAGCGCGAATTCCAGGTCGATTTCGTCCTCGTCCTGGGGCAGGCTCTTCTTCGATTCGATGCGCGCGCCGTTCACGCTCAGGTTAGTCAGCAGGCAGTCGGCGCCTGGGACGGTCGCGTTTTTCGGGATGACCTTGGCGGGGATGTCGACCTTGACCCGCATCGCCGTGCGCAGGCTCGTGCCCTGGATCGTGCGCGGGAAGGAGATGTGGGCATACAACAACGGCCGGCCGAACACGCGCTCGACCGTGCATGCGAACGAGCACACGTGGATGCCCGAGAATACGCGCATCGTCACGCGCTCGCCCTCGACCAGGGGAATCGGCGCGCCGTTGTCCATCGGGATCTTGACGATCAGGTATTCGTCCTTCAACCAGCCGATCAGCGTGGAAAAATGCTGCACGGGTTTCAGGCGCCGGTGCGTGATGAATTGCAGGCGTACGCCGACCTGCAGGTTCATCGATTCGAATTCGAATTCCTGGGGTTTGAGTTCGCGGTCCGCTTGCGGGTCGTTCATGATGTTTTCATCTTCGTAAGCGACCAATAGTAGCACTGGGGCAATTCTTTGGAAACGAAAAAAACGCCTGTACGTACAGGCGTTTTTCGTCATCCAGGCAAGAATACTGCGCGGATTTACTGCTTCAGGTGCTGGTCCAGCCAGCCGATCACGGTGTGATGCCACAGCACGGAGTTGGCCGGCTTCAGTACCCAGTGATTCTCGTCCGGGAACACGAGCAGCTTGCTGTCGATGCCGCGGCGCTGCAGCGCCGTGAACGTGGACAGGCCCTGGGTCGTCGGGATGCGGAAGTCGAGGTCGCCCTGCACGACGAGCATCGGCGTCTTCCACTTGTTCACGTGCAGCACCGGGTTGAAGCGCTCGTGCTTGTCCGGTACGGCGAAGTACGGACCGCCGTTTTCCCAATCGGTGAACCATTGTTCTTCAGTGGAATACGCCATGCCGCGGGTGTCGAACACGCCGTCGTGGTTGACGATGCATTTGAAACCATCGGACCAGTTACCCTCGATCCAGTTCATCATGTAGCCGCCATACGACGCGCCCAGCGCGCACGCGTGCGAACGGTCCAGCCAGGCGTACTTCGCCGTCGCCGCGGCCAGGCCTTTCTTGAGGTCCTCGAGCGGCTTGCCGCCCCAGTCGCCGCTGATCGCGTCCGTGAACTTCTGGCCGTAGCCGGTCGAGCCGTGGAAATCGATGAACACGGTCGCGTAGCCCGCGCCCGCGTACACCTGCGGGTTCCAGCGGTAGCTCCAGCCGTTGCCGAAGCTGCCCTGGGGGCCGCCGTGCACGAGGAAGGCGATCGGATATTTCTTGCCCGGCTCGTAATTCCACGGCTTCATCACGTAACCATGGACGGTATCGCCGTTCGCGCCCTTGAACGAAAACTGTTCATAGTCGCCCCAGCGTACGTCGGCCAGCTTCTCCTCGTTCACATGGGTCAATTGCTTGGATTGCGTCGTGCCCAACTGCATGCCGAACAGTTGCGCGCCCGATGCGAGGTTCGTTTGCGTGAAAGCGATGGTATTGCCGCGCACGTCGAAGCCGCCGATGGAACCCTTGTCAGTCAGCGGCGACACTTTGCCGCTGGCCACGTCGATCGCAAACAGGCGATGCTGGCCGATGTCCTCGGCGTCCGCGATGAGCGTCTTGCCGTCGGCCGTCCACTGGATACTGCCCGGCGAGCGGTCCCAGCTGTCGGCCACGTTGCGCTTCTTGCCGGTGGCGAGATCGAGCAGCACGATGTGGTAGCGGTCCGCCTCGAAGCCGGGACGGGTCATGGCCAGGTAGGCGAGGGTGCGGCCGTCCGGCGAAAACACCGCTTTCGTATCCCAGGCGTTATTGTCGGCAGTCAGGTTGCGCGGCGTGCCGCCCGTGGCGGCGACGGTGTACACGTCGAAGTTCGTCGACCACGCCTCGGTCTTGCCCGCGATGCGGACCGAGAACACGACGGTCTTGCCGTCCGGGCTGAAGCGGAATTCCTCGCGGTCGCCGAACGGTTTCGACGGCACGTCGCCGTCGAGCGCGCCCGACAGGCTGACGGGCGTGCCGTTCACGCGGCCGGCCGCATCCAGCGGCGCCGCGTACAGCACGTTGTTGCGGCCGTCCGACCACGTGTCCCAGTGGCGCACGAACAGGCGGTCGTAGACCTTGCCGCTGGCCTTGTCCTTCTCTTTCGCATCCACGCGCGCCTTCGTGCAGGCGAGGTCGGCGCAGTCGCGGAATACGGCCATGCTGAGCAGCATGCGGTCGCCCGTCGGCGCGACGCGGAAGGCGTCCACGTCGAGCGGCAGATCGGTCACGCGGACCGCGTCGCCGCCGGCCGCCGGCACGCGCCACACCTGGCCCGACCCCGATCGCGCCGACAGGAAGTAAATCGCGTCGCCGTTCGGCGACCATTCCGGATCCGTGCTGCTGGCGGCATCCGACGTCAGGCGTTGCGGCGCCGGATTGGCGGCGCGCAGGTCGACCAGGTAGAGGTCGGTATGGCCGCGGTTCTTGCCCATGTCGGTCGTGCGCACCGTGTAGACGACGCGGCCGCCGTCCGGCGACACCGCCGGGCTGCCGACGCGTTCCATCGTCACCAGGTCTTCGACCGTGAATCCGCGCGGTGCGGCCGTCGCGCCGAGCGCCGTGCCCGTCAGGGCGGCGGCCAGCGCCAGCATACGTAATTTCATCCTGTCCTCTCGCTTGTGGCTTGTGAATACACGGCTGCGCCTGTTGGCTCAGCCGGTGAAAGGCAGCAATTTACCACGCGAAAGATGGAGCAGGGAACGGCCTCAGAACTCTTCCCACTCGTCCGCAGCGGCCGACGCCTTCGCGGGCGCGCGTGCCGGCGCCGGCTTGACGACAGGTGCCGGCTTCGGT
>NZ_JBKYMO010000509.1:0-3813 GCF_047302915.1 Massilia sp. CT11-108
GCCTGAGATGGCGGCGGAGATGGCGGCGCCGACGGTGCCGAGCCGCTTTCCTGGAAGTCTTGCAACAATTGGGTCTTCATGGTGCGGTGCGCAATTCCGGATTCCCGGAGGAGCAGTGTACCGAATTCAACCCAAGCGCGGAGCGCGCCTGCGTTACAGTGTCACGACCACCTGCAACGCCTCGGTACGAACGGCCGGCAGCCTGACGTCGAGCACGCGCCGTTTCGCATCCCAGCGGTACGCGATCGCCTTGCCGCCGACCTGCACGGCCCGGGGTTTCGCCGCCACGTTGTGCACCTTCAGGTCGAACGTGCGCGCGGTCGGCGTCGCGGCGGCGCCGGGTTCCGGCGCGACCGTCAGGGCCAGGCGGCCGTCGGCGAAGGTGCTGGAGAACCGCACCAGCTCGTACTTGCCCGTTTCGAACGCGTGCGCGGTGTGGCCGTCGTCGTCGTACAGGTGGCCTTGCGCCTGCGTCACGCCGGCATCGTGCCAGTAATGCAGGTCGAGCTTCGCCGTCGAATAATCGCGCGTGCTCTGCACGGGTTGCGCGAGCGGGACGAACGCGCCGGCGCGGACATAAGTCGGGATGCGGTCCGGACGCGGCGTCACCGTCTCCAGGATGCCGCCGTGGTGCGGCTCGTCCGTGTAGAAGTCGAACCACACGCTGCCCTTGCGCGGGAAGAAGACTTCCTTGCGCGTGGCGCCCGGTTCCGTGACGGGGGCGACGAGGAAGTCCGGGCCCCACAGGTACGTGGACGAGATGCCCGTCGTCGACATGAATTCGTTGTCCGGATCCTCGAACAGCACGGGGCGCATCATGGGCATGCCGGTGCGGCTGTCGTCGAAGGCGGCCGTGTAGTTATACGGCAGCATCGCGTAACGAAGGCGAATGGCGTCGCGTGCGCGCGCCTTCACGGCCGGCGTGCGGAAAATCGCCTCGGCCGGCACTTCTTCCTGCGCATGCGGGCGGAAGATCGGCTGGAACACGCCGTACTGGAGCCAGCGCACGTACAGCTCGTCGTCCAGCACGGGCCCGGCAAAGCCGCCCAGGTCGGAGTGCATATAGGCCTGGCCCTGCATGCCCATCTGCAGCGCGATCTCCATCTGCGACTGCAGGCCGCCCCAGCCCCGCTGCACGTCGCCGGACCAGGGGATCATGCCGAAGCGCTGCGAACCCGAGTAGCCCGAGCGCATCAGGATGAACGGCCGCTCCTGCGGAAAGTCGCGCGCGTAGCCGTCGGCGATCAGCTTCGCCCATTCGTGGCCGTAGATGTTGTGGACCTGGTCCGCGGTGCCGGTGGCGTGGCGCGCGGCCGACGGATGCGTCTCGGGCTCGCCCAGATCGCCCCACCAGCCGGCGGCGCCGCCCGCCTTGAGGTCTTTATAAATGTTCCAGAACCAGTCGCGCGCCTGCGGCTTGAACACGTCGAGCAGGCCCGTGTTCCCGAAAAAGAAATCGAAGACGAACGGCTTGCCCTGCGCATCCGTCGCGAGGACGCCGTGCCGCGCGGCGTCCTGCCAGCGCTTCGACGTCGTCAGCACGAACGGCTCCGTGATGAGGACCGTCTTGACGCCCTTCCTGTTGAAGTCCGCCATCATCGCCTCGGCATGGGGGAAGCTGTCGCGGTCCCATGCAAGGTTGCCCATCGTGCCCTTGACCGTCTTGCCGAACCAGTACAGGTCGAACACGATGGCGTCCAGCGGGATGCCGTCCGCGATGAATCGATCGACGACGGCGCGCGCTTCGGCCTCGTTGTGGTACCCGAAGCGGCTCGCGAAATTGCCGAAGGCCCAGCGCGGGGGCAGCGGCTGGCGGCCGGTCAGGCGCGTCGTCACGTCCATCAGCTGCGCCCAGTCGTCGCCCGCGATCACCTGGTAGGTCTTGCGGCCGCCCATCACTTCGTAGCGCAGGGTGCCGTCCTTGCGGCTGTCGAAATCGAGCCAGCCGGCCTGCGGGTTGTCGAAGTGGATCGCGTACTTGTGCGACGACACGGCCATCGGAATGCCATAGCCCATCTGGTCGGCGCGGTTGCCGAAGCCGTACGACGCCCGGTTGTACAGGCGGAAGCGGTTGCCGCGCCGGTTCATGCCGACGGCGCGCGAGCCGGCGCCGTACAGCGCCTCGTCGCCCGCGAGCGCGAACTCGATGCTTTCCAGTTCTCCCGCGTGGCCATAGCCCCCCTTCTCGGCGACGAGCGGCTTTCCCTTGTACGCATAGCTGATGCGCAGCGGCGATTTTTCCACCGTGACCGTGATGCCGTCCGTGACGAGCTGGATGCGCCCGTCCGCCTCCCGGACCGTGGCCTGCGCCTGGCCGGGCTTCAGCACGACGGCGTGCGAGGCCGGGTCGAACGTCTCGCCGCGCGGCACGAAGCTCGTCTCGACGATGTTGGCGTCGTAGGGCCGGATCAGGTAGCGGCCGTCGCTGGTGGCGATGTCCAGCGTCCCGTTGTCGTTGCGGTAGCCGAGGAACGCGCGCTCCGTATTCTGTGCCTGGGACGGCAGGCTGGCGAGCAGGCAGAGGGCGAGAACGGCGTGGGGGATCGGCTTCATGGTCTCCGGGCGGTATCGTTGTTGGAATACGGGAGTTTAACCGCATTCCGTAGAAAAGCTACAGAGATAGGCAGAGGCCATAGAATTTCTGAAGATTTGCGCGTAGTTTGACTACTTCAGCGCGTCGTGCGGCGGTCGCGGCATTCTCGGGTCAAAATAGCGGCAACGACAACCCATGAGAGACCCCATGCGCATCGCCACCTTCAACGTCAACGGCATCAACAGCCGCCTCCCCGCCCTGCTCCAATGGCTCGAGGAGACGCAGCCCGACGTGGCCTGCCTGCAGGAGCTGAAGGCGCCGCAGGAAAAATTTCCCGAGATGGAGATCCGCGCGGCCGGCTATTGTCCGATCTGGCACGGCCAGAAAAGCTGGAACGGCGTCGCGATCCTCGCGCGCGGCACCGAGCCGCAGGAACTCCAGCGCGGCCTGCCGGGCGATCCCGACGACGAGCAGAGCCGCTACATCGAGGCGGCCGTGAACGGCATCCTCGTCGCCTGCCTGTACCTGCCGAACGGGAACCCGGCGCCGGGCCCGAAGTTCGAGTACAAGCTGCGCTGGTTCGAGCGCCTGCGGCTGCGCGCGCAGGAACTCATCGCCACGGGTGCGCCGGTCGTCATCGCGGGCGACTACAACGTGATGCCGACGGAACTGGACGTCTACAAGCCGGAACGCTGGCTCGACGATGCGCTGTTCCGCCCGGAGACGCGCGCGGCCTACCAGCGCCTGCTCGACCAGGGCTGGACGGATGCCCTTCGGGCGACGCACCCCGGCGAAGTCATCTACACGTTCTGGGATTATTTCCGTGACGCGTACGGCCGCAACGCGGGCCTGCGCATCGACCACCTGCTGCTGAGCCCCGCCCTCGCGCCGAAGCTGAAGGGGGCCGGCGTCGACCGCGACGTGCGCGGGCGCGAGAAGCCGAGCGACCATGCGCCGACGTGGGTTGAATTGGATTGGCCGAAGTTGGCGTAAGGCCTCACGTCGTTCCCGCGAAAGAGCCTGTCGCGAAAGCTGCCGACCGTTAAAATGTCGGCATGACACAGCCTGATCGCAAACGGAGCAGTACTTCATCGAAAATCAGCGCGCCAGATGAGCTGCAGTTGAATTTGTTCAGTGCCGCGCCAATGGGAAAAACATCGGTGACGAAGAGGGCCCCCCAGCCCGGCCGGCGGGTGATTTAGGGGGTTACCCGCCAGATCTTGATTTGGGCGGGTGGGGGCGAGGGATAACTAAAAAATGCGTAGCAAAATGCGCCGTTG
>NZ_JBKYMO010000510.1:0-3810 GCF_047302915.1 Massilia sp. CT11-108
ATTGCGTTCTCTGCATCCGACAACTCATAGAGCACCCATGACCACCTCCAGCTATCCCGATACCCCCCTCCTGATCGCCAACGAATGGGGCGACGCCACCGGCGGCGAGGGCGCGGTCCAGGTCGGCGATGGCCGCGTGCGCGACGGTGCCGATCGCCTGGCCCGTGGCCGGGTTCACGACCGGGATCGTCTTGCCGCCGGTGGCGTCGACCCATTCGTTGGCGATCAGGAGGCGGGTATCGGGATAGCTGGAGGTGGTCATGGGTCCTCTATGAGTTGTCGGATGCAGAGAACGCAATGATCGCACCGCTGCGGATTGTTTGCTTAACACCGTGTGAAATCGGTGTGAGTGTTTGCGCTTTTAACAAAAGTGATTTGCCTGGCGAAACTTCGCGTACAACTGGCGCGGGCAGTTCCTGTCGACCGTGGCGGAGAACAACCGCGCCAATCCGGGCTACGTGGAGCCGTACGGGCAGGTCGACCTGTCGATCGGGTACAACGTCAACCAGAACCTGAGTCTGTCGCTGGAAGCGATCAACCTGTCCGACGAGCACCAGCGCCAGCACGGCCGTACCGACATGCAGATCCTGTCGGTCACGACGGGCGGTCCGCGCTACATGCTGGGTGCCCGCGACAGGTTCTGACGGCGTCAGCCCGCCAGCACGGCCGTGGCCGGGGAGGGCGCAGCATCGCCCTCCATGATCAGGATCTTCCCGGCGGCCTGGCCGGCGGGCGCCGCGTCCGGCCGGGTGAAGGATCGCACCGGCCCGATCATCGTACCGTTCGCATTGCCCTTCGCATCCGTGCGCAGCGTGCCGACCGGCTGGCCGCCCAGAACCACACCGTACTGCGTCGCCGGCTTGAGCTTGAACACGTTGACCTCGAGCGCATCGACGACGCCCAGCTGGCGCGCGACGACGAAGCCGCGTGCCGTCGTCGCGCCGTCGCGCGCCGCGAGCGGGATGTTGACGGCATCCTGGTTGACACGCGGGCCCAGGTTGTCCGCGCTGCCCGGCGCCGCGACGTGCGACAGGTAGACGAGGGCCTGCGGCGCCTGCCCGCCGGGCATGTGCGCGACGACCTTGTTGGCGGCCGGGTCGATGACGTCGACGCCGTCGCCGTTTTCCAGGCCCACGTAGACGCGGCTGCTGTCGTCCGCCGTCCAGATCCCGTGCGGCAGCGCGCCCGTCGGGATCGTGGCGACGAGCGTGGCGTCCTTGTCCGTCGTGTAGACCTTCACGACGTTCTCGCCGCCGACCGTCACGTACGCGTACGTCTTGCCGCCGACGCGGGCGAACGCGAGGTGGTTCGTGATGAAGCCGGTGTCGATCACGCCCGTCACCTGGAACGTGTGCGTGTCGATGCGCGTGACCTTGCCGACGTCCTTGTGCGTCATCCACATCTCGCGATAGTCCGGCGTGAACTGCAGGAACGGCGAGAACGGGCTGACGACGGCAATCCGCTTGATGACCTTGTGGGCCTTCACGTCGATGACGTCGACCTCGGGCGTGAAGCTGGAGACGACGAACGCGAGCTTCCCGTCCGGCAGGAATTGCACCATGCCGGGACCGACGGCCGTGGGGATGCGGCGCGTTTCCCTGAACGTGTGCGGGTCGATCACCGAGATGTAATCCTCGCCGCGCACGACCACCCACACTTCCTTGCCGTCGGCCGTGAAGAAGCCTTCGTGGGGCGAGCGGCCGACATAGGTCTTGCCCTTGACCTTGTTCGTCGCGGTGTCGATGAACGTCACGGAGTTCGAACCGTTCGAGACCGCGATCAGGGTCTTGTGGTCGGGCGAGAAGCCGAGGCCGTGCACGTTGATCTCGCCGCGGTACAGCGGCGACAGCACGTCGGGACGCTGGTTGCCCAGCACGATCTGGCCCAGCAGGCGGTTGCCGGCCGGGTCGAAGACCGAGATGGTGTTCGTGTTCTGGTCGGCCGTGTACACGCGGTCCGAAGCTGCCGGGAGGGCCATGGCCGCCTGCGCGACGGCGAGGGCGCCCGCGGCGATGGCGAGCCGTTCAATGGTGTTCATGCTGACTCCTTGTCTGCGAGGGGTGACGTGCCAGCCACGCCCGCATCACGTTGATTTCGTTTTGCTGCTCGGCGATGATGCCGAGCGCCAGGTTGCGCAGTTCCGGGTCCCGCGTATTCAGCAGGACGGCCTTCGCCATGTCGATGGCGCCCTGGTGGTGCGGCATCATCATCGTGACGAAGTCGTGGCCCGGTTCGCCGGTCATCGGCGCGGCGGCCATGTCGCGGTCCATGATCGCCATCGCGTCGTTCATGAGCGCCGCGAACGGCTTGTCGCTGGACGCGACGAACGATGCGGGTGCCGGCGATCCGTGCATGTGCTGGGCGCTGGCGGCCGTGGCGGCGCACAGCGCCAATGTGGCTGCGAGGGCTTTCATGGCATCAGTCCTGGTACAGCGGGTTGGGGGCGATGTAGACCCGCACGTCCGGCACGGCCACGCCCTTCGGCGCGATGGCCGACAGCGGCACGGAATCCGTGCTGGGCCACGCGTCGAACACGAACGTGAAGCGCTGGCCACCGACATCGAAGCGCACCGTCTGGCCATTGGTGACGTTGACCCAGCGGGTCGAGGCGTCGATGGCGACGTCGCGGTCGGCCGTATCGCTCATGATGACGCGGCCGGCGTTCATCGGGCGCGGCATGGCGCCGGCCGTGCCGGCGGCGAGGGCGAATAGGGACAGGGCGAGGGTGCGGGTCAGCTTGGTCATGCGGTTCTCCTTCGTGGTTGGGATGGACGCATTCTGCAAAAGGGCCGCTGACGCGAGGGTGACTTCAACATGACAATTGGATGACAGCCCGATGGCGCACCTGTCATCCAGCGGCGCCGGGAAATGCGGCACAATGTCCGCAGGAGGACGCATGCGCATATTGATCGTCGAAGACGAGCCCAAGACGGGCGACTACCTGCACAAGGGCTTGCGCGAGTCCGGCTTCAACGCCGACCTCGCGCGCACCGGACCGGACGGCTTGCACCTGGCGCTGGAGCACGACTACGACCTCGTCGTGCTCGACGTGATGCTGCCGGCGATGGACGGCTGGACGGTGCTCTCCAAGCTGCGCGAGCACAAGGAGACGCCCGTGCTGTACCTGACGGCGCGCGACGACGTGGCCGACCGCGTGCGCGGCCTGGAGCTCGGCGCGGACGACTACCTCGTGAAACCGTTCGCGTTCGCCGAACTGCTCGCGCGCGTGCGCACGCTGCTGCGGCGCGCGCCCACGCGCGAGCCGGACATCCTCGCCGTGGCCGACCTCGAGATCGACCTGCGCCGCCACCGCGTCACGCGCGCCGGCAAGCGCATCGACCTCACGCCGAAGGAACACGCGCTGCTCGTGCTGCTGGCGCGGCGCCAGGGCGAGGTGCTGTCACGCTCGCTCATCTCGTCGCAGGTGTGGGACATGAACTTCGATTCGGACACGAACGTCGTCGACGTCGCCATCCGCCGCCTGCGCACGAAGGTCGACGATCCGTATACCGTCAAGCTGATCCACACGGTGCGCGGCATGGGGTACCTGATGGAAGAACGCGAGTGACGGCGCGTCCGATGTCCATCGCGCTGCGTCTCGGCCTGCTGTTCGCCGCGATCGCCGCCGCCGTGTTCGTCGCGGTCGGCGCCTACCTGTACCAGACGCTGGCGCGCCAGATGGGCCGGCGCGACGATGCGGACCTGCTCAACAAGGCCGTGCTGGCGCGCCAGCTGCTGGGCGCATTGCCGACGCGCGATCCCACGGTGCTGGCGCGGGCCATCGGCCAGGACGGCGTCACCGTGCAGGTG
>NZ_JBKYMO010000511.1:0-3809 GCF_047302915.1 Massilia sp. CT11-108
GGTCGTGGGCGTCGTGACCTTGCCGGCTGCCCAGCCGGCCGCCGACACCGTCAAGCTGGCCGGTCCGCCGACCGCATGGCGCCAGACTCTGCAGGAAACGCTGGGCGACCGCCTGAATGTCCACGTCGCGGGCAACGTGCAGCAGGCCACGATCAGCATCGAGCCGCCCCAGCTGGGCCGCATTGACATTGCGATCCGCCACAGCGCCGGCATGCTGGAAGTGAACATCTCGGCCTCCAACGGCGACGTGCTGCGCCAGCTGCAGACCGTCAGCGACAACCTGCGCAACGATTTGTCGCAGCGCCAGTACACGGAGGTCGCCGTGACGGTGACACCGGCACCCAGGAACAATGCGGCGCCGTTCGGCGACCCGCAGCAGCAGGGCCGCGGCCGCCAGCAAGGCCGCGACCAGGACAACGAGCCCGGACGCGGTCTGGCCGAGGCCGGCAACCCCGCGTCCGTATTCAATCTCGGCCGCGACTCGTAAGCAACGGACGAATCGACAGCGCTTTCGGGCGCAAGTACCAACATGAGCAAAATGAAAATGATTATTGCCATCGCCGGCGCCGTGATCGTGAGCGCGGCCGGTGCGGGTGGCGCGGTCTGGTGGTTCATGCCCAAGCCCGCGGCAGCCGCCGGCGCGGCGAAAAAAGCGGAAGCGGAAAGGGCCAGGGAAGGCAAGCCGGTCAAGTACGTGACGCTGGACAAGGTCATCGTGATGCTGCGCCGCGGCCCGGACGACGCCGACACCCACTACCTGTCGACCGACCTCGTCTTGTCGACGGAAGCGGAGAAGGAAAAGGAAACGAAGGAAAACCTGCCGCTGCTGCGCAGCCTGGCGGTGCGTACCCTGTCGGCCTACACGATGAAGGAAGCGGCCGGCATGACGGTGGAACAGTACGCGGAAGAACTGAACAAATCCTTCGACGCCAATTATGAGCATGAGCACACGGAAAAACCGTTCGTGCAAGTCATGATCGGCAAGCTGATCATCGAATAACCATCGGGGACAACGTGGGTTACATGACCGACTACGCCGACAGCTACGCCAGCAGCGAATATGCCGACGCCGCCATCCACGCGGCCATGAGCGCGGCCGAAGAGCAGAAACATCTCGTCGCCTATGCGCCGCTCGTCAAGCGCATCGCGCGCCAGCTCACGTCGCAGGTGTCGGGCGCGATGGGACGCGAGGACATGGAGCAGATCGGGCTGATGGGCCTGCTCGAAGCGCTGCGCCGCTACGGCATCCCGGACACCGGCTTCTCCAGCTACGCGTCGCTGCGCGTGCGCGGCGCGATCCTCGACGAGCTGCGCCGCCAGGACTGGCGCCCGCGCGCCGTGCGCCAGGACAGCCACAAGATGCGCGACGCCGTGCGCGCCCTAACCCGCAAGCTCGGCCACGAGCCGAACGACAAGGAAGCGGCGGAGGCGCTCGGCATCAGCCAGGAAGACTGGCGCCAGTTCCTGCTGGATGACGTTGCCGAGGAGCTGCTCAGCTTCGACGACGTGCTGCAGGAAGCGACCGAGCGCGCCCACAACGCCCCCGGTCCGGAAGAACAGTTCATGGTACGCCGCAGCCTGGAGCAGGCACTGGGCGCCCTGAACGAACGCGAGCAGCGCGTGATCCAGATGATTTATGAATTCGAGCTCAGCTACAAGGAAATCGCGGCCGTGCTCGACCTGTCCGACGCCCGCGTCTGCCAGCTCAACAAGAGTGCGCTGGCCAAGATGAAAGCGGCGCTCGCCCAGGCCTGAACGACCAGACAAGAAAGGTAATAACAATCATGCAAATCCTTGGCATTCTCATCGTGCTCGGTGCCGTGTTCGGCGGCTACCTCATGATGGGCGGCAGCGCCCTCGCCATCTGGCAACCGACCGAGATGCTCGTCATCTGTGGCGCCGCCGTCGGCGCACTCGTGCTGGGCAACCCCAAGCACGTGCTGGCCGAACTGTTTTCCCAGGTCAGGAAGGTCGCGAGCAAGCACAAGCACGACTCCGAATTCCAGCGCCAGCTACTGCTGCTGATGTACGAACTGCTGCAGACGGCCGCGGGCGGCCTGAAGGCACTCGACGCCCACGTCGAGGCGCCGAAGGACAGCCCGATGTTCCAGCGCTATCCGCGGATTCTCGAAGAACCGAAGCTGCTGGCGTTCATCGTCGACAACTTCCGCCTGATGGCAATGGGCAAGATCAACGCCCACGAGCTGGAAGGCGTGCTCGAACAGGAACTCGAGGCCATCCACGACGAACTGACCCAGCCGTCGAAATCGCTGCACAAGATCGCCGAGGCAATGCCGGGCTTCGGCATCCTGGCCGCCGTGCTGGGCATCGTGATCACGATGAACTCGGTCGGCGAAGGGGCCGACACCGCCGAGATCGCCGAACACGTCGGCGCCGCGATGGTCGGCACGTTCATCGGTATCTTCTTCTGCTACGGCGTGCTCGACCCGATCTCCGGCATGATGAAGCAGCTGGTCAATTCCGAAGCGTCGACGATGGAAACCGTGAAGGTCGTGCTGTGCACCCACGTCGCCGGCAAGCCGCCCCTGCTGGCGATCGACGCGGGCCGCCGCCTGATCCAGCTGAACACCAAGCCCAGCTTCGCCCAACTCGAAGCGTGGATCAACGCGATGGCCGACGGCGAGGACGCCGGCGCCAGGCGCAAGGCCTGATCTGGAGCGATAAGTGCAAGCAACCAAGAAAGTCGCCGCCGAAAAGCACGAAGCGACCATCGTCAAACGTGGCGGCGGCAAGCATTACGACGACGAACACGGCGGCGCGTGGAAGGTCGCCTTCGCCGACTTCTGCATGGCGCTGATGGCGCTGTTCCTCGTGCTCTGGCTGATCGCCGCGCGCGAAGCCCAGCAAACCAAGAACATCGTGCGCGACAACACGGCCAGCGGCCTGCTCGAAGGCACGGGCGGCAAGCCGGAAATCAAGTCGAGCCCCGCCGGCAGCCTGATCGAACGCTTCCAGCTCCCGAAGAGCAACGGCGGCGCCGAAGGTCCGGCGGCCGGCGCCAGGGCGAATACGCAGACGGTGCGCACGAAGTACGAATCGCCGTCCGAACTGGCCGCGCTGGCGCACCAGCTCCAGCAGATGAGCGCGGACGCCGGCCTCGCGTCGAACCTTGCCACCGTGATCACGCCGGACGGCCTGCGCGTGATGTTGCACGACACCGACCGCCAGGGCATGTTCGTGCGCGGCAGCCCGCTGCCGACCGCCAAGTTCGCAAAACTGTTGCGTGCGATGGCACCGCTGTTCGAAAAGATGGAAAATCAGATGTTGATCGTAGGCCACACGGACTCCTTGCAGTACACTAAGGCCGGACCGACCAGCTATTCCAACTGGAGCCTGTCGGTCAACCGCGCTCTGGCTGCGCGGTCCGAACTGCTCATCGGCGGCATGCGCAGCGACAGCATCCTGCAGCTGGTCGGCATGGCCGACCGCGCCCCGATCGACGCGGCCCATCCGGATGCTTCGGCCAACCGCCGTATCGAATTGTTAATCCTGACCAGCAAGCAAGCAGCTGCCATCAAGACCATGTTCGGCACCCCGGCGGATACCGCAGCCCTGACGTCCGACGCGTCCACGTCCAAAACGGACGATCCGGCGCTGAAGGACCTGCGCAGCCAGATGGTAAAGAAACCATGACGATTCAATCGAAAACCCGAGGACCACGCATGAAGATTTCCAGTGCCTCTTCGCCTTCCGTCTCGATCGCCCCGCAGGTGGGCGGCGCCGCCGCGCCGGCGGCGGCGCCCGGCGCGCCGCCCGCGGCTCGTTCAAAGCCTGGAACCCGGGCGCGC
>NZ_JBKYMO010000512.1:0-3800 GCF_047302915.1 Massilia sp. CT11-108
GTGCGCGACCTGACCGCGGGCCGCGCCTACGAGCTTCCCGGCACGAAGCCGCTGCCGGCGGAAGCGCGGCACTGGCAGGCCGAAGCCGGCAAGCTGGAAGACCTCGGTGCCAAGTTCGCGATCGCCGGCCAGCTGCTCGCCGACACCACGCCGGCCCTGAAGGAGCGGGTCGGCACCATGCAGCAGACCTGCATGGACGACCTGGTCGCGCACCTGCCGGCGCTGGCCGGGATGACGCCGGCGCAGCGTACGGAAACGCGGGAGGTGCTCGGCGCGCTCGCCGGCAAGCTGCGCCAGACGGCGGGCGACACGCTGCACAAGGACGCGGAACTGGCGCCGATGCAGCTGATGCACATCGTCGACATGGCGGAAAAGGCGACCGGCGGGGATCCGGCCCGCTGCATCGACGTGTACCGGTCGCTGGCCAACGAGAGCGTGCACCAGGTCATCGGCGCCGCCGTCGCGCACCTGAGCGAAGGCACGCCGGCCACGCAGCAGGAGCAGGATCTCGTGGCGATCTGGCAAATGGGCGCGCACCAGCTGCCCGATGCCGTCAATTCGCTGCTGGCCGCCAACCCGGAGCACCGCGCCGCCAGGGTCGACTGGCGCGACGTGCAGACGTTCTTCCGCTGCACGCAGGAGCACCAGCGCCTGTCGGCCGAACCCAACGGCGACCCGGCGCACAAGGCGCGCATGCTGTCGGCGATGAAGAGCATGCGCACCGAGCTGGCCACCGGCGAGAAGCCGGCCGTGGGCACGCCCGAGCGGCGCGACTGGGCCATGGTCAAGAGTGCCGTGTGGCACCACGACAACCTGCGGCACGTGGTGCAGACGTTCGAAGGCTTCAAGACGCAGATGGCGTTGCCGAGCACCGTGGTCAACCAGGTCCACCAGCAGTTCGACGCCAAGGGGCGCGGCGAGGTGACGCAAGAAGTCCGGACGCAGTTCAAGCAGGTGCTGCACGACTTCAAGGGGATCGCCGAGGCGGCGCTGGCCAGGCCCGACGCGACCCTCGCCCAGCAGGGCAATGCCAAGCTGCTGGTGGCGCTGTGCGACTACATGGAAAAGCACCGCGGGTCGGAAAAGCTCCTGACCGCGGCCAAGCGCAAGCTGACGGGGAAGGAAGGCACGTTCAATGCCGGCAGCGAGATCTGGTCCAATTCCCTGAAGGGCAAGGACAAGAAAGCCATCCTGGAGGCCGCCGGATCGCACATCTCGGTGGCGCGCGCCGATGCGCCGCTGCTGCGCAACCTGCAGCAGGGGCACAGTGCGCTGGAATTGCTGCAGGACGCGGTCAAGGCCGTCCTGCCCGAAGCGGAGCGGGGCGAACCCATGCACCGGCTGGCGTCGCTGGGCAACCTGGTCCGTCTGGCCAAGGGCGAGGCGCTGGCGGGGCCGGAGCAGATCCGCACGTTCCTGCACGACGCGATCGACCGCACGTCGCTGGGCGACCGCACCGACACCATCAACGGGAAGCAGTTCAAGCTGGCCATCCCGCTCATCCTGCCGATACCGTTCGCCAGCCTGAGCGCCACGTTCGGGACGTCGAAGAGCTCCGGCACCATCGTCAACGTGCAGGCCAATAACGACTGCGTGCAGCTGACCCTTGGGCGCATGAAGGAAAAAGCGGTCAGCACCAGTCTGGGCGCGTCGATGGCGCCCGAGATCCTGAGTGCGCACGCGGAAAAAGCGCTCAAGAAGACCAGCCTCGACGTACGCTTCCCCGGCTTGAGCTGGAAGAAGGAGGAGAAGCTGCGTACCGACCCCGCAGTGGTGCTGAAGTTCTCGATCGAGCCGGTCAAGGGCCTGCGCGACCTCGACGAAGCGCGTACGCAGCTCAAGAAGGCCGTCGACATCCTCGTCGACTGGGATCCGCAAAAGCCGGAGTACCAGCAATACGGCTCGGCGTACGAAGCGTTGTGCGACAAGCTCGATTCCCCCTTCACGATCGACGACGAGGTGCGCCAATACACGACCGTCAGCAATGAAACCGCGCTCACGCCGGGCCGCGTGGCGCTCAAGTACAACAAGGAGAAATTCGGCGCCACGCCGAAAAAGACGAACGACCCGGTGCGCACCGGCGCCGGCGCGACCGTGAAGTTCGCGGTCAGCGAGGACAAGATGGCGTCGGTCAACCAGCAAAAGGCGCGCGAATTCTACGATACCGTCAAGAAGACGCTGACCACGGACGTCTTCTTCGGCATCAACACCCGCCATACCACCGCCGAGACGAAGAAGAAGACCGGCATCACCGACGGCAAGAAGCTGCTCTCCGTGCCGGTGCAGGCCGGGGCGACGGGCTCGCTCACGGCGAACGTCGGCGGCAGGGAATACAAGGACAAGAAGCCGGTCGGCACCGACAAGCTGAAGGCGTACAAGTCGGAATACGGCGATTACAGCCGCGACATGAACAAGGCGATGGATGTGCTGCTCGAAGCCTTGCCGTCGGTCAGCAACCGCGTCCAGGAAGTCGTCGACAAGGGGTTTCGCGACCAGCTCATGGCGAAGCTGGCCGGGCCCGCCGCCGCGAAGCTGGCGGAACGCCGGCAGGACGTCGACCAGTTGCAGGCCGAGATCGCGGTGCTGCAGCGCCGCCTGGCCGGCAGCGATCCGCACGCCGAGATCCAGGAGGAGCCGTTGCCGGAAGCCGAGGCGGCGGCCCTGGCCGCCGAGCTGGCGGTCAAGCAGCACCTGCACGCGTCGCTGGTGGAAAAGCTGGCCGGCACCACGGTCGACGGGGTCAGGAAGGAGATGGTCGACAAGGAAGTCGCGAAGATGTGCGGGGAAGTGCTGATGAACTTCGTCCGCGCCCTCATGGAAAACAAGACCGACCGTTTCTCGGTGAAGCTGGAATCGAAGCAGCAGTGGGCGCACCGCGGCATCGAAGCGGCCATCGCCAATGCCGAGGCGGCGGGGCACCACGGGATGGCGGCGGTGATGCGCGCCGTCGATGCCGAGATGTTCGAGGGGGAGCGCGACCAGTCGGTCAAGTACCTGGTCGCGGCCGGGGACATGAACAACAAGGTCACGCAGTTCGACTGGAAGAATCCCCTCGTGTTCCGGCGCCGGGAAACCAAGGGCATGACCGAGGATCCGATCCCCGATACCCGCACCGCGACCTTGCAGCCCACCGCCGACCGCCTGGTCGAGGTGCGCGAAGTCGGCACCCCGTTGACGGACTTCCAGGCGGCCATCGTCAGGGAGAGCCTGGCGGAAGTGCGCGCGCAGGCCAGGGAGCGGGGCGCCAACGCCGGCGGCGCCGCGTGAAATAAGCGGCGCACGGGCGAACCGGATGCGGCGTGGCGCAACTCATCATGAGTCCGTCACCCCGTCACCACGACCAAGGAAACCATCATGCATCCGGTAATTCACTCATCGTACGCCCGCGGCACCCTGGCCGCTTTCGTCATCGGCGCCGTGCTGTGCCTGGCCGCCGGCGGGTTCTTTTCGACCACCCCGATCAGGCCGCAGACGTTGGACGACGACGACTGCGACGACGCCGAGGCTGACGCCGTGCCCGCGCGTCCCGCGGCCGTGCCCGTCTGGGAGGTCACGCCGGCCGACAGGACGCTGAAGGCCGCGTTGACGCGCTGGGCCGAGGCGGCGGGCTGGCAGCTGGTGTGGGAGCTGCCGATCGATTACGCGGTGACGGCGCGCACCGGGATCAAGGGCAAGTTCACCGACGCGGTGGAGGCGGGGGCCCCGGGCAATGGGGCCCCCCCCCCCCCCCAGAAGGGGGTTTTTTAAGACCGCCACCCCCGGGGGGGCCAAGGAGCCCCGTTAACCGAAAACGAAAAAAA
>NZ_JBKYMO010000513.1:0-3797 GCF_047302915.1 Massilia sp. CT11-108
ACCTGAAGGACCGCCTGCGCGGCGCCTTCCTGGCCGACCTGCCGCGCCGCCGCATCGAACTGGACAAGGCGTTGGAGACGGGCGACCGCGACACCGCCGGACGCGTCCTGCACGGCATGAAGGGCAGCGCCGGCTACCTGGGCGAGGATGGGCTGCGCGCGCTGTGTGCCGAACTCGAGGCCCTGGCGGACGCGGGCCAGCTCGACGCCGTGCGCGCCGGCCTGCCGCGCCTGTGGGACCTGCTGGCCCGCTTCGAGGCCGCGACTGCCTGAATCGTGCGCGCGTCTCACAGCTGTATAATTGCCATTTAACAATTGCGACACAATGGGGCAGGGATGAAGGTTTTGATAGTCGACGATGACGTGGTGTCGCGCATGATGCTGATGCACATGATCGACAGCACCGCGAGCGGCGTGTTCGACGTGCTGGAAGCGGAGGATGGCGCAGACGCCTGGGCGCAGCTGGATGCCGGCGCGAACCCCGCGCTGCTGTTCTGCGACCTGCGCATGCCGCGCCTGTCCGGCATGGAATTGCTGGCGCGCGTGAGGTGGTAATGCAGCTGCGAGTCGTCGATGGGCTTGGTGATGAAGGCATCCATGCCGCAGGCCAGGTAGCGCGTCCGGTCTTCCTCGCTGACGTTGGCGGTGAGCGCGACGATCATCAGGTGCTGGTCCAGCACGGGCGCTTCCAGCGGACCGCCGGCGCGGATCAGGCGCGTGGCCGAGGCGCCGTCCATCTCGGGCATGCGGCCGTCCATCAGGATCAGGTCGTAGCGCGTGCGCGCGCATGCCGCCACGGCCAGCACGCCGTTCTCGACGACGTCGACCTGGTGGCCCAGCTCCTCCAGCATCATGCGCACGATGATCTGGTTGGTCGGATAGTCTTCCGCGCACAGCACGCGCAAGCGGTGCGTGTGCGGCGCGCGCGGCTGGTCGACGACGGAGTGCGGCTGCACGCCGTCCGCCAGCGGCAGCACGAAGCTGAACGTGGAGCCCACGCCGGGCGTGCTGGCGACGCCGATCGTGCCGCCCATCAGTTCGACGAGCTGGCGGCAGATCGCCAGGCCCAGGCCAGTGCCGCCGTAGCGGCGCGTCGTCGTCGCGTCGGCCTGCTCGAATTTCTGGAACAGGCGCGGCAAGGCGTCCGGCGCGATGCCGATGCCCGTGTCTTCGACCGAAAAGCGGATCATGTTGCGGCCCGCGCGGTCGTGCTGGTCTTCCGGACGGCGCTCGACGCGCACGGTGATGGAACCGCTCTCGGTGAACTTGAAGGCGTTGCCGACGAGGTTCACGAGGATCTGGCGCAGCCGGGTCGGGTCGCCCACGACGAAGCGCGGCAGGTCCGGATCGAGGCGCACGGCGAAGCCCACGCTGTGCGCGCCGGCCTGCTCCTCGAATAGCGTGCCGACATGCGAAATCGATTCGTCGAGCGCGAAGTCGATGTTCTCGATGGTCAGCTTGCCCGCCTCGATCTTGGAAAAGTCGAGCAGGTCGTTGATGATCGCCAGCAGCGACTGGGCATTCGCCTGGCCGCGCAGGATCTGCTCGCGCGTGCAGTCGCGCAGCGCCGTGTCGCGCAGCGCGAAGCCCAGCATGCCGATCACGCCGGCCAGCGGCGTGCGCATCTCGTGGCTCATGTTGGCGAGGAATTCGGACTTCTGGCGCGTCGCGTCTTCCGCGCGCTGCTTGGCCTGGTACAGCCGTTCCTCGTTTTCCTGCAGCGCGCCGTTGGCGAGCGCCAGCTCGTTCGTGCGGCGCCGCACCTGCCGTTCCTGCTCGCGCAGTTCCTCGGTCTGGCGTTCCAGCAGGCGGTTCTGCTGCTCGATGCGTTCCGTACGCGCGCTGACCTGCTGTTCCAGCATGGCCTTCTGGCGGCGCAGGACGTCCACGCGAATCCGGTATGCGCCGTACCCGCAGCCGATCACCACCAGCGCACACAGGGTGCGGAACCACCAGGTCTTCCAGTACGGCGGCAGCACGGTCACTTCCAGCGTGGCGGCGGCATCGCTCCACACGCCGTCCTTGTTCGCCGCGCGCACCTGGAACGTGTAGCTGCCCGGATCGAGGTTCGTGTAGGTCGCGAAGCGCTTGCTGGCGTCGACGCCGATCCAGTCCTGGTCGAAGCCGACGAGGCGGTAGGCGAAGCGGTTGCGGCCCGGGGCGGCGAAGTGCAGCGCCGAGAACTCCAGCGAAAACACGGAGTCCTGCGGCGTGAGCGTGATGCCGGACAGGCGCTCGATGGGCCCCGGCAGCATGCCCGGCCGGACGTCCTGCCACGGCTGGCCGAAGATCTGCAGGCCCGTGATGACGGCGCGCGGCGCGATCAGGTTGTCGTGCAGCGCGCGCGGATTGAATGCGGTGATGCCGTTGTTGCCGCCGAAGTAGAGCGTGCCGTCGGCCACGCGCAGCGCGGAGGCGTCGAAGTACGCCCCTTCGATCGTGCCGTCGGTCGCGTTGTAGTTGCGCCAGGCGCCGCTGGTCGGGTCGAGCCGGTGCAGGCCGCTCGAGCTGGAGACCCAGATGAAGCCGTCGAGGTCTTCCTGCATCGCGGCCACGACGTCGTCCGCCATGCCGTCGCGCACCGTGTAGCGCTGGAAGCGCGGCGTGCCGTCGCTGCCGATCACCATGCGGTTCAGGCCCACGGCCGTGCCGACCCACAGGTCGCCGCGCCGGTCTTCCAGCAAGTAATGCACCTCGTCGTGCGACAGGCTCGTGGGATCGTCGGGATCGTGGCGGAAGTGGCGGAACTTGCCGGTGGCGCGGTCGAGCAGGTCCAGGCCGTCGAACGTGCCGACCCAGAACCGGCCGTGGCGGTCTTCCAGCATCGGCCGCACGATGTTGTCGGCCAGGCTCGCGGCCGCGGTCGGATCGTGCTGGTACGTCGTCTGCTTGCCGTCCGGGTCGATGCGGTGCAGGCCGCCGCGGCTCGCGGCCCACAAGGTGCCGTCGCGCGTGACGTGCACATTGCGCACGTAGTTGGCGTCGACATCGTCGGTGGACAGCGGACGCCGCGTGATGCGCCCGGTCTTCGGATCGAAGTGCGCGAGGCCGTTGCGCGTGCCGAGCCACACGGTGCCGTCGCGGCCGAGCGCCACCGACGTCGCCATCGCGTCGCCCGTCAGCCCCGCTTCGACAGGCGCGAGGCGCCATGCCTGGTCCGCGCCGGTCGCCGGATCGAACAGGTGCAGGCCGCCGTTCGTGGCGAGCCACAGCTTCCCGCCGCCGTCGCCGACGATGCCGCGCACCTTGTTGTCTTCCAGCGCGAGCGGCGTGTCGTCGCCGCGCACGATGCGCGCGAAGCCGCCGCTGCCCATGTCCGCGCGCGACACGCCGCCGTACCAGGTGCCGACCCAGAACGTGCCCACGCGGTCGCCGTACAGCGCCGTGACCTGGTTGTCGCCGAGGCTGTAGCTGTCGGTGATGCGGTGCGGATGGCGCTCGAAGCGGCCCAGCGCGGGCAGCCAGCGGTACAGGCCGCGGTCGTGCGAGCCGACCCAGACCTGGCGCTCGGCGTCCTCGTACAACACGCTGATCTCGCCCGGCGGCATGCCGTCGTCAAGCCCGAACGTGCGCACGTCGCCCTTCGGCCCGAGCGACAGGCGTTCCAGGCCGCCCATGCTGCCGACCCACAGGCCCTGGCCCGCGTCGACCATCAGCGTCTGCACGAAGTCGTACTTGCCGCCGCGCGGCGACGGGTGGTGGCGGAAGTGCATCCGCTCCGGGTCGAGGCTGTCGAGGCCCGCCGCGGTGCCGATCCACAGGCGGCCGTCGCGCACCGTGTAGCGCTGGAAGCGCGGC
>NZ_JBKYMO010000514.1:0-3789 GCF_047302915.1 Massilia sp. CT11-108
CGCCTCGCGGCATGGCGGCGTCCGGAGCGCGCCCAGCCGGTCGAACCGCCGGCCGCGTACCCGGACACCCAGCTGAGCTACCTGGCCAACGTCTACAACGAGAAGGCGCGCGCGTTCTACCACAAGCACGGCGTGCAGCTGATCGCGGCCGCGTACGAGTCGCACGAGGAACCGGGCGAAGTGTCGCTGATGATCACCAAGCACTGCCTGCGCTTCTCGTTCAACCTGTGCCCCAAGCAGGCCAAGGGTGTGCAGGGCGTGCAGGGCCAGGTGCGCGCCGAGCCGATGACGCTCGTGTCCGGCGCCGAAACCTACACGCTGAAATTCGATTGCAAGCCGTGCGAGATGCATGTGATGGGCGCGATGAAGCCGGGGATCCTGAATTCGCCGCCGCCGTCCGCCATTCCGTACAGCCCGCTCGTCTTCCACCGCCAGCGTCCGCGCGCATGAGGCCCTTGATGATCCTGCGCACTTCTCTACTGCTGGCCCTGCTGGGCGCGACGGGCGTGGCCCTCGCCGACGATGCCGCCATCCTGGCATGCCGCAAGCTGGCCGACGGCGCCGCGCGCCTGGGCTGCTATGACGCGATTCCCGCCGAAGCGCGTCCGGCCGCCGCCGCCGCGCAAGCCTTCGGCCTCGAACAAAAGACGCCCGACGAACCAGCCCGCTCGATCGAGAGCACGATCGTCGGCACGGTCTCCGGCTGGAGCCCGGCCACGCTGTTCACCCTTGCCAACGGCCAGGTGTGGAAAGTGGTCGACGGCAGCTCGGCGGACCTCGCGCCGGTGAGCAATCCACCGGTCAAGATCGTGCGCAATCTGTTCGGCACCCTGTTCCTCGAGATCGAAGGCACCAACGCCTCGCCCAAGGTCCGGCGCGTCCGCTGAATCTTTTCGCCATTCGCACGGTCCGCATGCCGTTCGGTTTTTGACCCCTCCCTTCCACGACCTCCCCCCCAGCGATGGGGGGTTCCCCTTCCGCATTCGGGAAAAAGCCACACGGCGGCCGTTATTTCCTTGACCATGACGAGGATCGGTTACACGATTGTGACTAATTGTAACCGCCGGTCGATAATGTAGCGTCCGCCACGAATATTTCACGGGCGGCATAATATTAAACAAAGATCAACTGATAGTAAGAAATTGCTAACAGGCTACAGAACAGCAGCCCAGGTTACACCCAGATACACTTGTCAAGAAATTATGCCGGCTCTCCCATTCGTCTGCCGCCGTTGCGAGGACCGGCCGATTACCCGATGGAGGATGGATGACCCGAAAGCGCCTGCTGTGCATTGCCCCGGATGACAAGGGTGCGCGCGCCCTGCTCAATGAAGCAATGCACGACTGGGAGATCCGCAGTGTCAGCAACTTCGGCGAAGCCGGGCGCGAACTGCGTAACGACCGTTACCTGGTCGGCCTGCTCGTGCACGACCGCGAACAGCACCGGCCGGCCGAAGTGGACACCTTCCTGCGCCGCCACAGCCATATGCAGTGGGTCGGCGTGTTCAACCCGCGCGATCTCGAATCCGCGCCCTGCCGCGACCTCGTCGTGGAGCACCTGTGCGATTACCACACGGCCCCCGTCGATCCGGTCCGGCTGGCCCATACGCTCGGCCATGCGCACGGCTGGGCGATGCTGCGCCCGCGGCCCAGCGCCAAAGACGCGCACGACGATCCCGCGTCGCCGCTGATCGGCGGCTGCGACGCGATCGCACGGCTGCGCGCGCAGGTGTCGCGTGTCGCCAAGGTCGCGGCGCCCGTGCTGATCTGGGGAGAAAGCGGCAGCGGCAAGGAGTTGACCGCCCAGGCGATCCACGCGCAGTCGGACCGGGCCGCGGGACCGTTCGTCCCCATCAACTGCGGCGCCATCGCACCGAGCCTGATCCACTCCGAGCTGTTCGGCTACGAGCGCGGGGCGTTCACGGGCGCCACGCGGAGCAAGGCCGGCCTGATCGAGTCGGCGGACGGCGGCACGCTGTTCCTCGACGAGATCGGCGACCTGCCGAAGGACCTGCAGGCCAACCTGCTGCGCTTCCTGCAGGAGAAGACGATCTGCCGCCTGGGCAGTACCCGCAACATCCGCGTGGACGTGCGGGTGATCGCCGCGTCGCACGTGCAGCTGCAGCAGGCCGTCGCGAGCGGCGCGTTCCGCGAGGACCTGTACTACCGCCTCGCCGTGCTGCCGGTGACGGTACCGCCGCTGCGCGAACGGCGCGACGACCTGGTCACGCTGGCCGAACACTTCTTCCACATGTACGCGAGCGAAAAATCGCCGCGCCTGAAGGGTTTTTCCAACCGGGCGATCGAGGCGATCCTCGACCACGACTGGCCGGGCAATGTGCGCGAACTGATCAACCGGGTGCGGCGGGCACTGGTCATGTCGGACGGCCGCCTGATCATGCCGGAAGACCTGGGACTGACGCGCGCGATCATGGCGCCGACGTCCGCCGCGCTGGACGACACCCGCATGCGTTCCGAGCGGCGCGCCCTGCGCGAATGCCTGGACCGCAGCGGCCACAACGTGAGCCGCGCGGCACGCGACCTGGGTGTATCGCGCACGACGATGTACCGTTTGCTGAGCAAGCACGGCATCCGCGAGTGACGCGTGTCCGGTATGTGGCACAAGTGGACAAGGTGTCCACTTTTTTTTGTGTGTTGCAGCGCGTATGTGGACAGAGTTGTACCGGAAGTGAAACAGTTTTTCGATATTTTCGGTAATTCGTGCGGGGATTTCTCTGACAGGCGTGTAGGAAAATCCGTACAAAGTCAACAAAAACAATGGGTTAGAAAGCTCTGCAGTGGGGCTGGCACTGAAACTGCAAAGGGATGGAGGTCGGCGCTACAGCCGACCCATCACCAACCATCAAACCCAGAGGGGAACTCGAATGAACAAGACTTTGCTCGTGACTGCCATTTCGCTGGCATTCTCGCTGACCGCACAAGCCCAGGATGGCGTCAATGCGAACGGCGGCGGCGCCACCGTCACGCAGACCACGACCCGCACGTCGGACAGCAGCGACAACAGCACCCGTAACTCGAACAACACCTCGGACAGCAGCAACAACAGCACCAACTCCTCGGACAGCAGCAACAACAGCACGAACACGAGCACGGCAACCACGAACTCGGACCAGAACAACAACAAGAGCACCAACACGACCACTACGACCACGTCGACGGACAACAGCAACCGCAGCACCAACACGGCCGACAACAGCGACCGCAGCGACAACAGCAACCGCAGCACGACGACCACGACGACCGACAACAGCAACCGCAGCACCAACACGGCCGACAACAGCAACCGCAGCAGGACGGACAACAGCAACCGCAGCACGAACACCGACAACAGCAACCGCAGCGTCACCACCACGACGACCAACAGGTCGACGGACAACAGCGACAACAGCACCCGTAACTCGAACAACACGTCGGACAGCAGCAACAACAGCACCAACAACACCTCGACCAACCGCACGGTCTCGAACTCGACGACGACCAACCGCGACAACGACAACAGCACGGGCAAGAACAACAGCTCGGGCGACTCGACCGCGTCCGCGACCGGCTCCGTCGCCGTGAACAACGGCGGCACCGCGACGTCGAACTTCTCGAACAGCTTCAACACCTCGTCGTCCAACAACACGGCGAACCTGACGGGCCGCGTGTCGGGCAACACCATCTCGAACATCGGCAACGTCGCCACCAACACCGGTAACGCCAACGGCGCCGCCGGCACCGCGGGCAACGGCGCAGCCGGCACCGGCGGCGGCATCACGGCAACCGCCGG
>NZ_JBKYMO010000515.1:0-3785 GCF_047302915.1 Massilia sp. CT11-108
CGCGGACGCAATTGTTCGAACTCGTCGGTGGCGCTGGTGCATGGCATCGTGCATCTCCTCGCTGGTGGTGGTCCCGCTTGACGCCCGGCGCGGCCCGGATGTGACACGCCGCCGGCATATTTTTTACGCCGTCACACGGCGCCCGGCGGCAAGCGTCATGAGGCACCTTCCACCACCGAAAGGACCATCATGAATTTCGTCCCCACCGTCATCGAGCAGACCGGCCGCGGCGAACGCGCCTTCGACATCTATTCCTGCCTGCTGAAGGAGCGCGTCGTCTTCCTCGTCGGCGAAGTGACGGAACAGTCGGCCAACCTGATCGTCGCGCAACTGCTGTTCCTCGAATCGGACAATCCGGACAAGGACATCTCACTGTACATCAACTCGCCCGGCGGGTCCGTATATGCGGGAATGGCCGTGTACGACACGATGCAGTTCATCCGCCCCGCCGTGTCCACGCTGTGCACGGGCTTCGCCGCCAGCATGGGCTCGTTCCTGCTGGCGGCCGGCGCGCCCGGCAAGCGGTACGCATTGCCGAACGCCCGCATCATGATCCACCAGCCGCACGGCGGATCGCAGGGCGTCGCGGCCGACATCGACATCCAGGCGCGCGAGATGCTGTACCAGCGCCACCGCCTGAACACGATCCTCGCGGAACGCACGGGGCAGACGCTGGCGCGGATCGAGAAGGACACGGACCGCGACCGCTACATGTCCGCCGCCGAGGGCGTCGAGTATGGCCTCATCGACCGGGTGCTGGAGGCCCGCGGCGGCGCCACGCCGTTATAAAAATCACCAAGTGCCTGAACAATTTATCGCAGGCACGGTTACATCACGGTGTGCACGCAAATCCCTGAGATATGTTTCGAGGATTCTTGCGGTTCGGCCTGGAGGAGACAGGCCGACGCGGGAATCGACGCCTGCCCAGAAACAGGCGTTGTTTTACTTCAGATGCATAACAAATCTTAGGAGGCATTACATGAAGTTGATCAATGCAACACTGCTCGCGGCGGCTGCGTTGGCCGTCCAGCAGCCGGCGATGGCGTATTCGTGGGGGAATGTCGGCATCGGCGGCGGCGGATTCGTGTCCGCCGTCATTCCCAGCAAGACGGAAGCGAATGTCGTGTACGCACGCACGGACGTCGGCGGCGCGTACCGGTGGGACAATGCCAGCGGCCGCTGGGTGTCGCTGCTGGACTGGGTGGCGGAAGACCAGGTCGGCTTCCTCGGCGTCGAAGCGCTCGCGGTCGACCCGAAGAACGCCGCCAACGTCTACATGACCGTCGGGATCAATTATTTCAACAACGGCAAGACCGCGGTGCTGCGCTCGTCCGATTACGGCAGGACGTTTGCCGTCGCCGACGTGACGAGCCAGTTCAAGGCGCATGGCAACGGCATGGGCCGCCAGAACGGCGAGCGGCTCGTCGTCGACCCGGGCTCGAGCAATGTGCTGTATGCCGGCACGCGCCAGAGCGGGCTGTTCAAGAGCACGAACTATGGCGCGAGCTGGGCCAGGGTGACGGCGCTGAACGTGACGACGACGCCCAACGACAACGGCATCAGCCTCGTCCTGGCCGATCCGTCCAGCGTGTCGGGCGGCGTGGCGCAGCGGCTGCTGGTCGGCGTTTCGCGCTACGGCTCGGCGGGGGCGAACCTGTACCGCAGCGATAACGCGGGCGCGTCGTTCAGCGCCATCTCCGGCAGCCCGTCCGGCCTGATGCCGCAGCGCGCCGCGTTCGATGGCGCCGGCAACGTGTACATCACGTATGCCAACGGTGCCGGCCCGAACGGCAACAGCTCAGGCTCGGAACCCATGAACAGCGGCCAGATCTGGCGCTACACGATCTCGAACGGCGCGTGGACCAACGTGACCCCGTCCGGCGTCAACGCGGCGTTCAGCGGCATCAGCGTGGACCCGTCCAATTCGCAGCGCCTGGTCGCGTCGACGATCAACCAGTACATGCAGCAGGGCGACAGCTGGGGCGACCATGTCTACATCTCGACCAACGGCGGCGCCAGCTGGACCGACGTGATCAACCGCGGCTTCGTCCGCGACAATGGCGGCGTGCCCTGGATCAACGGCAAGGCGATCCACTGGGCCGGCGTGGCCGTGTTCGATCCGTTCAACAACAAGGCCGTGTGGGTGACCTCGGGCAACGGCATCTTCAAGACGGCGAATATCGACGCGGTGCCGACCACCTGGACGTTCACGGTCAAGGGTCTGGAAGAAACGGTGCCGCTGAATATCAACAGCATCCCGGGCGGCCCGGTGCTGTCCGCCATCGGCGACTACGACGGCTTCCTGCACTACAACATCGACGCGTACACGAACCCGCAGTTCTCGCCGACGATGGGCACGACCACGGGCCTGGCCGTCGCCGACGCCAACAAGAACCTCGCGGTGCGGGTCGGGAACAAGATGTACACGTCGGCCAATGGCGGCGTGAACTGGAACCAGACCAATATGAACGGCAGCTACGGCCAGGTGGCCTTGTCGGCCAGCGGCACGGTCCTGCTGCACAACCCGTCCAATTCGTCGACCATGTACCGTTCCACCAACATGGGCGGGACCTGGTCGACGGTGGGCGGCCTCAGCGTCAACAATGCGCGTCCGGTCGCGGATCCGGCCAATGCCAGCAAGTTCTACGTGTACAACCCGGCCGACGGCAGCTTCATGATCAGCACGGACAGCGGCGCGTCGTTCTGGAAGTTCAACACGCTGGCCACGTGGGGCAGCGACGTGATCCGCGCCGCGCCGGGCCGCGAAGGCGATATCTGGGTGCCGCTGAACTGGGGCGGCCTCGCCCGGACCACGAGCTCGGGCTGGCAATTCAGCAATATCGCCAACGTCACGTATTGCGGCGCGGTCGGCTTCGGCAAGGCCGCGGCGGGCGCGTCGTACCCGACCGTGTTCATCTGGGGCACCATCGGCGGCGTGACCGGCGTGTACCGGTCCACCGACGCGGGGCAGAGCTGGACCCGCATCAACGACAACGCGCACCAGTACGGCGGTCCGGGCAACGGCCATTTCGTCGTCGGTGACATGAACACGTTCGGCGTGGTCTACATGAGCACGGCGGGACGGGGGATCGTGGTCGGCAAGCCGTAAGCCGTTGCGTTGTGAACACGCCTCTTGTCAGAACAGATTGTTTCCGCACGGAACTGTGCTAATCTGGCCGGAAGCGTGTTCCCACCGATTCCTTCGAGCCGTGCAACCTTCTCATGCCCCCCATCGACCGGTTGCCGGCCTCGACCTGACAGACGCGCTGCTCGTCGGCGCGGTCGTCTTCATCTGTTCCATCTTCGGCATCTACACGGCGCCCCCGGGCGTGCTGGCCGCGTTCTGGCCCACGAACGCCGTCCTCGTCGGGCTGCTGCTGCGGCGCGCCCATCCGCCGACAGCGGCGCACTGGCTGGCCGCCATCGCCGGCTACATCGTCGCCGACCTGATCATGCAGCACGGCTGGCCCAAGACCCTCATGCTCACGACGACCAACCTGATGGGCGTGTCGGTGTGTTATGCGCTGCTGAAACGGATGAGCGACGACATGCGCGGCCTGCGCCATCCGCGCTCGATGCTGCGTTTCGTGCTGGTGGCGCTGTGCGGCGCCGCGGCGGCCGGCGTGGGCGGCACCGTGATCCACCCGGCGCTGTTCGGCGGCACGCGCGCGTACGGCTTCCTGTTCTGGTTTTCGACGGAGCTCGTGAACACCATCGCGATCCTGCCCGTGCTGCTGACGATGCCGGACCTGGCGCGCCGGCTGGCGCGACGCGGGCGCCGCGGC
>NZ_JBKYMO010000516.1:0-3782 GCF_047302915.1 Massilia sp. CT11-108
ATGGGCCGCCACGACGAATTCGTCGCCGCCCAGCCGCGCCACGACGTCGCCCGGACGCAGGCACGACTGCAGGCGCTGGCCCACCTGGCGCAGCAGATGGTCGCCGGCCGCGTGGCCCAGTGAATCGTTGACTTCCTTGAAGCGGTTCAGGTCGATGAACAGCACGGTGGTTTCCGCCTGGCCGCGCGCCTGGCCCAGCATCGACCGCAGATGGCCGTTCAGCCACGCGCGGTTGGGCAGGCCCGTGAGGTCGTCGCGCGTGGCCAGCTGCTCCAGCCGCTCCTCCGCGCGCTTGCGGTCGGTGATGTCGTGGAAGAAGACCGACAGGCCCTCGTCGTGCGCATACACGCGCACGCTGAGCCAGACGCCTTCCGGTTCGTAGAAGGTTTCGAACGCCGCGTTCGCACGCGTCGCCATTGCCCGCCGGTAGATGACGCTGGTCTCGGTGCCGTCCAGGTCGTTCGCGACGTCCCACAACACCCTGCCGCCCGAGGTGCCAGGCTCGACGCCGACGAACACCTCGGCCAGCGTGTTGGCGTACGTGATCTCCCAGTTGCGGTTCACCGAGAAGAAGCCGTCCTCGATGCTTTCCAGGATCGTGCGCAAGCGCGCATGCGCGTCCTCGACGCGGTGCAACATCTGCCTTTCACGTGTGATGTCGCGCGATACGAGCACGGCGCCGAACACGGTGCCCGTGACCGGATCCGTCACTTTGCGCACCTTGGAGCCCAGCTCGACGTAATGGCCGTCGCGGTGCCGCTTGCGCACCACGAGCACGTCGGCGATGTCTTCACCGGCGAGGAGGCGCGCGAGCGCAGCGCCGGTGGGCGCCTGGTCGTCCGGATGGAGGAATTCGAGGACGCTGCGCCCCACCAACTGCGCCGCGTCCCAGCCCACGACGGTCGTGTACGACGGCGACACGTGGATGTAGCGGCCATCCACGCCGCAGTGCGCGATCAGGTCCATGCTGTGGTCGACGATGAGGCGATGCTCCGCCTCGCTGCGCAGCGCGCGGTCGAGGGTGGCTTTCTGCTCCGTGACGTCGGCGAAGGCGCCGGACCAGCCGGCGATCCGGCCTCCCGCCTCCATGCGCGGCAGGCCGGACACGACGATCCGGCGCACGCGGCCGTCCGCGCACGGGATGTCGACGTCACAGTGGAATGGCGCGGACCGCGCCAGCGCATCCGCGACGCGGTCCGCCGGCTGCGTGTCTGCAGCGTACAACCGTACCCAGTCCTGCAGGCGCGTCGCGACGGCGAACGGCGGCAGCGCACCGGGCCCGTGGTCGACGACCGACGTGCACACGCCTTCCGTATCCGTGGTCCAGATGCTCGCGATAAAGGATGTCGGGTGTGGCATGGGATTCTGAAAAGGTGGGAAACAGCATCCTGAGCTGTCATTATGCACCATGACTATTGCTGTAGGACAAAACCCACGCACTCAGCTTGAAGATGTTGCCCGACAACAACTCAGAAGGGCGATGCAGCACGGTGCCGGCGGCGATGCCGGCGCCGCGTGAACGAGGAATTACTGGCGCAGCAGCGTGCGCAGGGTGCGCGACAGGTCCTCGGCCGAGAACTTGGCGACGTAGGCGTCGGCGCGGACGTTCTTGACGTGTTCCTCGTTCGTCGTGCCGGACAGCGACGAGTGGATCACGACCGGCATGTTGCCGAAGCGCGCGTTCGACTTGATGTTGCGGGTCAGGGTGAAGCCATCCATTTCCGGCATCTCGAGGTCGGTCAGTACGAGGGCGACCTTGTCGTGCACGGTCTTGCCCTCGGCTTCCGCCGCGGCGGCGATATGGTTCAGCTGGTCCCAGCATTCCTTGCCGCTCTTCGTCATCACGAACGGGAGGCCCATCGCGTCGAGGCCCTGCTCGATCAGCGCGCGCGCGACGACGGAATCGTCCGCGGCCAGGATCACGGCGCCCGGCTTCAGCTTCATCTTGGCGCCGACGGCATGTTCGATGTTCTCGGTCTGCGCTTCCGGATTCAGGTTGCGCAGGATCGTCTCGACGTCGAGTACCTGGGCCAGGCGGGCCGGCTGGCCGTCCACCGCTTCCAGGCGCGCGATGCTCGTGACCATGCCGCTGCCGGCGCTCTTCTCGGCCGACATCACCTGCGTCCAGTCGAGGCGCACGATTTCTTCCACGCTCTCGACGGCGAACGCCTGCGTGGTGCGCGCGAATTCCGTCACCAGCATGATGTTCAGGCCGGTCTTGGGCGTGACGCCGGCGATGCCCGGCAAGTCGAGGACCTGGATGATCTGGCCGCGCAGGTTGACCACGCCCAGGACGTGATCGGGCGCGCCGGCCACCTTGGTGATCGTCGGCATGGCGACGATCTCGCGGATCTTGAAGACGTTAATGCCGAACAGCTCGCTGTGCTCCCCGCTGGCGTCGCCGCCGAGACGGAAAAGCAAAAGCTCGAATTTGTTCGTGCCCGTGAGGTTGCTGCGCTCGTCGACTTCCTGCTGAACCGATTTCATGTCCCATCCCAAAAAGGTTGATTCTTTTGGGAAATTCTAGACGCGAACCGCGTGTCGGTATAAAGACCAGCAAGAATCTCCGTCACATTTTAGTGATTTCGCACCAAAAAACCACACACGTTTGATGAAATCGTAACGGCTGATCACGCTGTCGAGGCCTGCGCATCCACTTCCCGCAGCGCCTGCCGCGCCATCTGGAGAATGCCTTCGAACGACTTCGCGGCGGCGATGAAGCGGCCGTTGTGGCAGAAACCGGCATCCGGCACACCCGTGACGGCGGCCAGGTCGGCATCGCGCAGGCCCGCCCAGGCGGCCGGCAGGTCGGCGCGCGCGTCGAAGCTTTCGGCGCTGACGGGCACCGTGTGGATCATGTGGCGCTGCTCGGCCAGGCTGTAGCTGATGACGAACAGCACCTTCGGCATCTCCTTGCGCACGATGGCCGTCCACGGCAGTGCGGCATTTTTCAGGTACAGCACGCGGCCGCCTTCGAGCACCTCGGCATGCCGCACCTGATCCACGGCGAGCTGCGCACCGATGCGGTACTTGACCGCATTGATCATCAGGTCCGTGAGCAGGCCCAGCACGCGCCGGAACTGCTCGTCGCGGTAGGCCTCGGCGGCCGGGCCATAGCCGAGCCGCTGCTCGTCGAGCCAGTTCGGGTTGAAGCCGGAGACGATCGCGGACAGGCCATAGCTGCCCGGCGCGTTGCGGGCCGCGCCCACGTCGGAGAGGTCGAGGTATTGCACGACGTCCGCATCGATCGCATACGCCATCTGCTGGGCGCCCTCCTCCGACAATCTGTAGCCCGCGTGCCGTTCGGCCAGCAGCGCCACGCAGCGCGCGCCGTATTCGCGCCACACGAGGCCGGCGCTGGCATAGGGTACGCCGCTGACGCGGGCGCCGTCGAAGCCCTTCTGGTGGTGGTCGAAGCGGCCCGCGGCCGGGTTCCACTCGCCGCCCACGTCGATGGCGACGTCGGCCCGCGCGATGATGGCGGGGTCGCGCGTGCGGACGAGCTCCGCGTCCGGATACAACAACAGCAGCACGGCTACCGCCCACGCGTCGTCCGCGTGGAATTTACCGCTGTGGGTCACGATCAACATACTGGCTCCAGTCTGAATGCATACCCCGATGATACCGGCTTTGGCCGCAAGGCCGGGCACGGGTATCATGCTTCCTATTCCCATCCGCATCGAGACGACCCCCATGGCGATCCGTTTTCCGACCCTGCCCCTCGCTTTCGTACTGAGCCTCGGCCTGGCGCCGGCCGCCGCGCGCGCGGACGCGCAGGCACC